>JBAUZR010000106.1:0-4327 GCA_049585375.1 Acidobacteriaceae bacterium | reverse complement strand
TCGCGACGATGGCGACTTCGCCGGTGACAACGAAACGCGAGCCGGGACCGCTCGGTGGATCGGGGACGACCTGGGCGGTGGTGCTGCCGGGCATTCTGGCGCTGGCGGGTGCGGGGGCGGTGAGGCGGAAGTACTGGACGGGGCTGCGCGTCCTTGGGCTGGTGATGCTGCTGGGCGCGGGCATGCTGGGTTTGAGCGCCTGCAATACGCGATACAGCTATGAGCATTACAAGCCGTCGCCGAACTTTGGCACGCCGGCGGGAAGCTACACGGTGGTGATTTCGGCGTATTCAACAAACGGAACAGCGATCACAAATGCGACGTCGTCGGACGCGAACTGTTCGGGCGCGGTGTGCCTGGCGCTGACGGTGCAGTAGAAAACAGGGATCAGGGATTAGAGTTCAGGGATCAGGAAGGCTCGGGCTGAGGCTCGGGCCTTTTGTTTTGTCTGAAGGATAGATGGAATTGTTCACCACGGAGGACACAGAGCAGACAGAGGTGCGTTGCGGCAGCAGGAGTTCATGTTTGCCGATCTTGACCGATGGTCGCGAAAACTCGGGTCATCGCGTGAGGCGGCAGGCCTGGACGGCTTGATTGCGGAATGGGCAGGGGAGGGCCGTGGGTGCGGCGGGCGGGAGCAGGAGCCAGGTGGCGCCGAGGGGCGCGAGGGTAGCGCGGCGTTCGGCGTCGGACATTTGATCGACGGAGAATTCGGCGTTTCGCTGAGCGGCCCAGCGCGGGGCGAGCGCGGGGAGGATGGCCGCGACACCGGCGTCTTTATCGTCGGCGAGCTGATCGCGCTCGCTCAGGGCGCGGAAGCTCTGCTCATCCTCGCCCGGGAGGTAGACGAGTTGCGGGTCGAAGGCGAAGACAGCATCGGGCGGGGTGTGGGTGCGGATCCAGAGGAAGGCCTGAACGTAGGGATTGGCGGCAGCGAGGCCGGGGAGTTCGATGCGGCGGCCGCCGGGCCATTCGAGGGACTCGATACAGAACATGGCGGCGAAGAGAAGGGTGAGGAACGTGGGGGCGATCCAGGAATAATTGCGAGGGAGGGTGGCGAGTGCTCCGCCGCAAAGGACAACGCCCAGGCAATAGATCAAGTGAAAGCTGCGCAGGACCTGAAAGGGGACGAGGAGGTAGGGTCCGGCGGGTGGGACGAAGCAGGCGGCGATGAGGAGCGTGGTGGATCCGAGGAGGATGCACGTGAGGCAGAGCGCGCCGGTGGGGGGGCGAGTCCCGACGCGGCGAAGGGCTAAAGCGAAGAGCGCCAGGGGCAGGACGAGGCCGAGGACCTCATACCAGCGCCAGCGGGCGAGGAAGAGGAAGGATCGGGGAGCGAGGGAGACGGCCTGGCAATAGGCGGGGTCTGCGGGCGTGCTGTGGGCGAGAACGAAGGCCACACCTGCGATAACGAAGGCGGCGACGCAGAGCAGGAGGGCGGTTCGAGTGTGGCCGGTGAGCAGAAGCGCGAGGAGCAGGACGAAGGCCGCGGTGTAGGCGCCCATGAGTGGGTGGACGGCGAAGCAGAGGGCAATAAGGAGGACGGTCAGGGGCCAGCGGCGATCGAGGGTGGCGGAGACGGCGAGAAGACTGAGGGGCGTCGACAGGGAGCGCGCCGTAACGTAGGGGTCCATCAGGACCAGGGCGGTTCCGGCAACGGGGAGCGCGCAGCAGGCAGCGGCAAGGAGGGTAGAGAAGATCCGGGCAGAGCGGCCAGGAAAGAGGCGGGCGGCGAGGCGGGCAGTCGCGGTGAGGAAGAGCCAGATCGAAAAAAGGTGCGTGGCGAGGAGGATCCACGCGAGGGGCAGGTGGGTGAGGCGGACGAGACCGGCGAGTAGCCAGGGGAAGACGGAGCGATGGGTGAAGGCGGTGACGAAGACCTCGTTGCGCGGGTAGAGCGCGGGGTGAAGGATGTGGCGGACTCCGGCGGTGTAAAGGCCGGCGTCTCCGGCGAATGGATGGTAGCCATGGACGACCAGGACGAGGGGTGTGAGAAGGAGCGGCAGAAGTCGGGGAATGGTTGGAGCGGCCGAAATTGAGGGTCGCGGGATCGTGGGGGCTGGCAGGGGACGCGATCGGGGGGCCGTGATGCCATCCATCAGAGGTTCGTCTCCACGAGTTCGAGGGCCTGGGCGGCGATGGCGGGGTCGTCGCCGAAGCCGGGCAGCCAGTGGACGCCGGGTTCGCGGCGGAACCAGGTGAGCTGGCGCTTCGCGTAGTTGCGATGGCCCTGAGCGGTGGCGGCGAGGGCATAGGGCTCGGTGATGTCGCAGCGGAGGACAGCGCGGGCCTGGCGGTAGCCGAGGGAGTCGAATGCGGGAGGCGCGTCGCCGTAGCGAGCGAGGAGGCTCCGGGTTTCGTCGAGGAGGCCGTTGGCGAACATTTCCCGGGCGCGAGTGTTCAGGCGTTCATAAAGGGCGGAACGGGGTGGGTCGAGACCGATGCGCAGGATGCGGTGGCCGGTGAGGGGATCGCGGCCGGCTTTCCAGGCGTCGGTGAGAGGCTGGCGGGCAGTGAGACAGACTTCGAGGGCGCGGATGAGCTTGGGCTCGTCGTTGGCGTGGATGCGGGCGGCAGCCTCGGGATCGAGACGGCAGAGAAGGCGGTGCAGCCAAGCGGGGCCATGGCGGTGGGCGGATTCGCGGAGCCGGTGGCGGAGGTCGTCGGACCGCTGGGGACCGGGAAAGAGGCCGTCGAGGAGGGCGCGGAGGTAGAGGCCGGTGCCACCAGTAACGATGGGGAGGTGGCCGCGGGCGGTGATCTCGGCGAGGGCCTGGCGGGCAAGGCGGTTGTAGTCGCCGGCGGTGCAGAAGCGATCGGGAGGGAGGATGTCGATGAGGTGGTGGGGGACCTGGCGGCGCTCCTCCAGGGAGGGTTTGGCGGTGCCGATTTCCATGTCGCGGTAGACAGCGACCGAATCGCAGCTGACGATCTCTCCGTTGAAGCGTTGGGCGAGGGTGAGCGAGAGGGCCGTTTTGCCGCTGCCTGTGGGACCGAGCAAAGCGACGAGAAGAGGCTCCATAGAGACAGAGCCAGACTAGCAAAGCGGGGCCGACAGGGTGGGGTCCGGTGGGGAACCGGGCGCGGGTTTCGCTTAGCGGTTGGCGAGGCCGCGGGCGTGATGGATGGGAAGGGTACGGATTTCGGTGGTGACGGAGGGCTTCTTCGCGGCGAAGGTTTTGGGAAGGGCAGGCGGGAGCGCGCGGTGGAATTCGAAGGGCTTGTCGCGGCGAACCGGGAGGACTGCATGGGTTTCGGGGTCGGGATTGTATTCTTTTCGACCACCGATGGCGGCGACCATGGCGGGAGCAGCGACCATAGCGATAAAGGCGAAGGCAAAAATCAAATCATGCATTGAAAAGGGCCTCAACTTAAGGAAGATTCTTGCCTCGGAGCAGCACCGGTGACCACAGTGACCACAGTATGAAGCGGCGGGCAACGTTCTTTCTATAGCACTTGAAGGGAATGGGACTCGGTGATGGCGTGCCCCGTTAGGGAGTTACTCGACCCCGATGTACCGGCACCGATGTACCGGCACGGAGGTAAGTGGGTCGGGCGGGAAGATTGGGGCACCGGGCCTGAAGGCCTTGTCTGCTTGAGGCAGAAGTGTTGCCCGTGCAAAACCCGGCGCTTTCTCCGCGCGAGCCTGCGGCGCGCAGAGGTGAAGCGGGTTTCATTTTGGGACGTTTTGCGGCAGGGGTGAAGCCATGCGGACGGCTGGGCATAGTTCAAGCGCCGCCATCAGGGACAAGTCACCTCACCACAGAGGACACGGAGAGCACAGAGGCTTGAGCGAGCCGCAGCTTTGAACAACCGCTGCGGAGGCTTTTTTCAGGATTGAGCTTACCGCTACTCGACCTGTTGTTTGGCTTTGTAGCCGTCGCGGGCGATGACGGTGTATTTCACGGGATGATGCTTCTCATCCTGCATGCGGAGGGGGTGGCCCTCGTCGTCGACGAGCTCGATGCGGATGCGGCGGTAGGTGCCGTCCATTTTGGGATTGGAGGGCTTGTAGGTGATCTGGTACTGGTTGCGGATGGACTCGTTGATCTGGGTGAAGTCGTCGGGCATTTCGGCCTCGAAGCGAGGCTCAAAGTGCATGCCGCCGGTCATCTGGGCGAAGGTATTCATTTCGTTGTTCGCCTGAAGGATGGTCATGCTGTTCTGACGACCGCTGGCAAAGCCGCCGCCCATGTAGCCGGCATCGCCGGTGCTGATCGTGAAGATGGTGACGTTGGGCGTTTCCTTGATCTTCTGCAGGCACTTATCGAGGGTGATTTTGGAGAAGGTGTCGACGCCGGATCCGATGAGGATGATGTACTTGCGG
>JBAUZR010000105.1:0-4209 GCA_049585375.1 Acidobacteriaceae bacterium | reverse complement strand
AGGAACTGCTGGTTGAAGATCAGGAACGTCTCGAGCTTCGCCTTGCGCGCCCCACCCCCGAGTGCCCCGCGCGGCTTCACCGAGTAGACGAAATACCCCGCCTGCGAGAAGCGCTGGCGCAGCTCGTCGGCCGTCGCCGCCGACTGCACCTGCTCCTGCACGTGGCCCCGCTCATCGGCCAGCCTGATAACAAATTCAGCCATGGAAAATTTCGCCGGTGCCCCTGACTGGATCCGACCGACGCTGAGAAACCTCTTCTAAGCCTAGCAGTTCACGGCGTTGGACGCGGAAATGCGGCGATTCGTGAACTGGACGCGCCCGGAGGCCCAAACGCTCATTTTTTCGCCGGGCCGGACGGTTTCGGCACCCTGTCCGGGTCCAGCTTCGCAATCCGCCCGTTCGGTCCCACAATCCAGGGCAAACTCCGCGCATTCCAGTTTCCATCGTCGAGATTAACCCACGTTTTTCCATCGTCATAGCTGATGTCGGAGCCATTCGTACCAGCCGTAACCCACGCCTTTGCGCCGGAATCCCACCCCACCGCCGACCGGTACCCATGCGGAGGCTTCGCCGCCGCCGTCCATGTCTTCCCGCCATCAGCCGACCACGCTGCCGTGCCAGCCGAGTCATTCGGCTCGGTGTAATCTCCGCCCACGGCGACCAGCGTAAATCCGTGGCCCACTACGTCTCCCCCGTGCCACCCGAGTGAGAAGATTCCCGCTGCATCGCCATCCTTGACCAAAGGAACGGAGACGCGGCCCCACTGTTCGGTCATTTTGATCCTGGTTCCCGGCTTCATGGGAAGAGCGATTGCGCCACCGTAAGCCTGTGAATAGTACCAGGCGCCCCCGGTACCGAACCCGACCGGTTCCCCGCTGGAACCGAGCAAAGAGGAGTTGCTGGCTGCGAAGGCCCCTTTGGCATCAGAGCCCGCGTTCAGCCCCTCCGCCCGCGATCGTGACCACGTTTCTCCCCCATCCGCGGTTGTAAAGAAGGCGAATCTCCCGCCGACTGGGTCGCCAAGCAGATACCCATGCTGCCGCGACGAAAAGACCACCGCATCGAAGAATCCGTCCTTGTCCGGGTCCGTGAACACCAGCTTCCAGCTCGAACACCCGTCCGTCGTCTTATACAGCCGCGACGCGTCCCCCGGTCCACTCGATATCACGATGGCCGTGTTATCGTCCCACGCCCAGATCCCGCGGAAATCCAGCTTCTCTGCCCCCGGTGGCATCGCGCAGCTCTGCCACTCGTATCCGCCGTCCTCCGTCCGCAGAACCGTCCCGTTCGTCCCGCTCGCCCACGCCACGCCGCCGCCCACCGCATGAATACCGCGCAGCCCTGCCGTCGTCCCGCTCCGTTCCAGAACCCAGGGCCCGGAGTTCTCATGCAGACTTTGCCCCGCTGCCAAAACAGGCACCAGAAAGAGAAGGGAAGCCAGACCACAGACCAGGCGCGTCACGCCAGCAGCATACCCGACTCTCCTCAATCCGATGCCGGACAAACTCGTCAAAAGTGGCCGCCTCAGAAATGGTGCAGCAGCACAAGGTAATACCCAAAAGGTATTACCTTCCATGTGCTTATTTTTCAATTAGATCTCAGAAGCCCCAACCAGGGGGGTGGGGATATAGGCGAGAATCCGCCCTCAAACCGGCGGCATTCCCATCACGATGTGCACTCCCTGCGGCGGCGTAAAAACAAACGCCGAGTTAGGCGCCGGCACATTGTCCGCCTCCCCGCTAAAGTCGAAGGTATTCGTCACTCCATCCGTCTCTACGATGGTCATCGACCGGATCGTCCCGTCTGCCGCGGCAGTAATCTTCAGAGAAGCCACCCGCTGCTCCAGTCCCTTCGGCACACCCGAAAGCACATCGAGCCCATTTTCGCCCGGCGTCACCGTCAGGTTCTTCAGCTCTTTCTCCAACTCCGTGTGACCCAGCAGGAACTGCAGTGGCGAGCGCAAATCGTCCAGTTGCTTCTCCGGAACCTTCTGCGCCTCGCTCTCACCTGGCGAGTAGAAATACCCATCGTGTCCGTCCAGGATGAAAAGCTTCCCGTCTGGATCGGTGTAGGTCCAGCGCATCCTGCCCGGCTTCTTCAGCAGCAGCACACCTGCCTCGTGCCGGTGCATCCCCATCCCTTCGTAATTCTGGACGAAGTGCACCTCCAGTGAATGCAGGGCGTTGTAATGCTGGTCGACGCGCCTGGCGACCTCCGCCGGGCTCGGCGGCGATTGTGCGACAGCCGGCATCGCAGCCACCAGGATCAAAGCCGCCCCCAAAAAGAACCGCCGGATGTGCGGCGCACTCCGGCGGTCCTGACTCTGAACTCCCAGGCTCAACGCAGCGGCACCGTGCAGTTCGTTCCGCCCGCCGGGTCCTTCTTAATCTCCCCGGTCATGTCCAGGCAGAAGCCGTTGTGGCCGGTCTTACCCACGGCCTGCGGCACCGCGGTCGCCTCGAAACTGGTGTACATGTCCTGGTTGTTCACCGTGGTCTTCGTACAGTTCGTAAGGTTAAACACATAACCGGATTTCACCCCGCTGGCGAGATCCGGCTGCAGCAACTGCGCCGACTGCGGACTCGGGGGGCCCGAACTGGCATTCCCGCCCAGTGCCGCGAGCGTGCACGCATAGCCGTTCTGCGGATACGTGGTGTTGTACTGGATCTCCGCCTCGTGAATCGTCCGCAGCGACTGGATCGCCGACGTTTCATTCGCCGTGGCCGTCAGGTTCAGCATGTTGGGGATCGCAATCAGCATCAGGATCAGCATGATCGAAATCACGATCAGCAGCTCCATCAGCGTAAAACCAGCGTCGCGTTGCTGCGAACACCGCCGTCCGGGGGTCTGTTTCATGGTTGAAAATCTTCCGCGACGTTCATGCTACCGCAAAACCGAAGGCTGCGTATCCGAGTAAGCCCCATGGCCCGCTCCGCAGCGCATTCCGTCTGGCATGAACTGCAAATCAACCAGACGCAGCCTGCCCGCGATATGCTCACGCCCGGCATCCGTCCAGATGCCGGGTTCCAGGGTCACCATCTTCGTTCGCCCAGCACGCGCGGGATGAGCCGGCTGGACTGCTTCGGCCTTCTCGCGGACCGGTTGACAGCACGTCCAACTGTCTTACGGCCCTTCCCGAAACCACGACCGCAGGCTGATCCCATAGACAGCAATGCAGAACAGATTGGCTGGGATAAATCCAAACTGCGCCGTACGCACCCCAATGACGCAAAGAATGGCGCTGTTAATTCCAGCCACTACCAAACCGCTCCATCGCTTGCGCCCTACCAGAACCGTCGAAAGCATCGTCAAACAACACGAGAAATAATCCAGCCGAAACACGCCAACACTCAGCCTCTGCGCCCAGTTTGACGGCTGCAGGAGTTTCGCACGGTGACGGATCGCACAGTGCTCGCTGGGTTTCGCGGGCGCAAACACGCTATCCTTTGAAGAAGACTGCCCCGCAGCCGTCCGTCAGAATCAAAATCCTTACCGCCGGGTCCGGTCCCCCAAAAGGCTTCATGCATATTTCCGCCACAACTTCGGCCGTTGCTTCTGCCTTCGGCGCTCTGGGCGTAATTGCCTGGCGCATTCAGGAAGGCCGCCGCGCTATCACCATCAAAAAGATCGTCTTTCCTCCCCTGGGCATGGCCACCGGGTTCTCCATGTTTATCGTGCCTGCCTTCCGGGTGCCGTGGCTCTGGGCTCTGGTCGCCTTCTTCATCGGAGCCATCCTGCTTGCGTGGCCGCTTCTCGCCACCACGCGCCTGCAGCGTGAAGGTGATGCCATCATGATGAAGCGCTCCAGCGCCTTCCTCCTGGTCATCATCGTTCTCGCGGCCGTCCGGTTCTTTGCCCGCGGTTACTTCGACACGATCATGACCATCGAGCAGACCGGCGGCCTGTTCTTCATCCTTGCCTTTGGAATGATCCTGCGCTGGCGGGGCGCAATGTTCTTTGCCTACCGTGCTCTGACCACGCCCGTTCCGGCTCCCGTCGAGACATAAGCGGCCGGCTTTCCCCTTACAAGAGAACGGGCCGCCGGGTTCGCCGGCGGCCCCTCAATCCGCAAAAGCCCGATTAGAACGCGAACCGCGCCCCGAACTGGAATTGCCGCGGGGTATTCACCGTGTTCGTGATCTGCCCAAATACCGCCGCTTCCTCCGGCTGCGACTGAACCGCTGAAATCGACGGAGTCCCCGGCATCCC
>JBAUZR010000104.1:0-2378 GCA_049585375.1 Acidobacteriaceae bacterium | reverse complement strand
CTTCCAGCGTGACGCCTGCATCGTGCGTACCGATTTTCATCATGCTTATGGCCAGCGCCAGAAACCATAAAAGCAGGGCGCAGCTAAGCCCCCAAATCAGCCCTGCGCCGGCGCTGGACGCGCGTTTCGAGAATATCGAGCCGAAGATCAATCCGAATCCAGCGCCGAGCAGAGCGGCGTGGAGCAGGGAGGAGTGAATCGCGCTGCCGAGAAGGAGCCCGCCCAGAATGCCCAGAGCGAGTCCCCATG
Organism: Acidobacteriaceae bacterium; assembly: GCA_049585375.1. Taxonomy (GTDB): domain Bacteria; phylum Acidobacteriota; class Terriglobia; order Terriglobales; family Acidobacteriaceae; genus Palsa-343. The sequence goes on along the minus strand of JBAUZR010000104.1, from coordinate 2,129 downwards.
CCGCGTCACTTCGCATCCGAGGAATTTCTGGATTCTGTTCAGTTTTGTCGGATGCCGGCTGGGCTGGCGCCATGATTCTCCTTTGCTCCAAGCTCGATGGTCTGAATGATGTCGCGAGGAAAAAACAGCTCCAGCGTCCAGGCCATCAATACACGGGTCTTGCGTTCGATTCCGGGCAGCTTCGAGAGATAAATGCCACGCCACAGAAGCCAGGCGAGGAGACCGGAGAAACGGAGCGATCGGGTTGGCGCAAACGGAATTCTCAATTCCGCACATGCCGTCTGGTGACCGACCACGCAAAGAGCACCCAGAGAATCGAAATGAAACACGCTCGCAGCGGCTCCTCGTAAAGCTGCGCCGATGTTCTTTGCGACGATTGCGGCTTCGCGAAGCGCAAATTGCGCGGTTGGCGGACATGGCATGCCCGTCTTGCTGTCAGTCACCGCGGCGCAGTCGCCAAGTGCCCACACCCCTGGAAGCGTCGAGACCGCAAGCGTGCTGTCAACCAGGATTGCTCCGCGGGCATTGGTCGGCATGGCGAGGGTCTTGATGAGGGGATTGGGAGCGGTTCCGGCCGTCCATACCAGGGTTTCGGTCGCGATCTTTCCGCCGCTCAGCATCACGATCCCAGGTTCAACCCCAACAAGTCTTTCGCCGAGGCGGAACGCCACCCCGCGCCGTTTCATCTTTTCCAGAGCATAGACGGCCAAAGTTTCGCTCAACTCAGGCAGGATTCGATCCCGCCCGTGAACCAGAGTCACACACAGCTCGTTCGAATCAAGGTTGCGATAATCGGGAAGGATCCCGCGCGCGAAATCGTTGAGCGCGCCCGCTAGTTCCACACCGGCAAATCCACCACCGGCGACAACGAAGGTGAGAAGTCGCCGTCGTTTTGCGGAGTCTGTTTCCCGGTCCGCCCTCTCAAACATCTCGATGACGTGGTTTCGGATTCGAATCGCATCGAGCAATGTTTTGAAGTCGAGCGCCAGGTTTTCACCGTTGGCCAGCTTCAGATAGTTTGAGACGGCACCAAGAGCAATGACAAGGTGATCGTATTCAAGTTCACGGGAAGATTCGCCTTCCTCCGCTCCCGCCTTATCGAGGATGACAGCGCGGTTCTCGAAGTCGATTCTATTGACGCGCCCGCGCACGAAATGTGTCCTGCGCAGGCTGCTCCGCAACGGCACGCTGATATGGCTGGGTTCCAGGCTGCTTCCCGCCACCTCCGCCAGCATGGGCGTGAACAATAGCGCGTTCGTTTCGCTCACAAGAGAAATCGAGATCGCGGCACGGCCAGGGAGTTCACGCTCAAGGCACTCCGCTGTCTTCATTCCTCCAAACCCTCCGCCGAGAATCACAATACGGATGGGGTTGGCGGACGGCGATGCAATGGGCGTGATTTCCGGACCATATATCAGAGCCGCAACATCACTCGCGATTTGCAGGATGGCTCCCAGCAGTGCCCCGAACAGCACCCACTCCACCAGCAGCCAGAATTGACCTTCCATCCCCGCTGCGCTCCACGCCATATGTCTGCCCGAAGACCAGGGAAGCAAAATGATGGTCGCGATACCCCATAGAGGAATCCCCATAGAAGCTGCGGCCATAATGTTATCGGCATACGTGTTTCGGATCGGGGGAACGCAGGCTCCGTAGAGTGAACCTGCGACGATAGCCATGGCACACTCAACGCCGCCGTTCGAGCTAAGGAACAACGTCGGGGTGCCTGCCATTGCACCGGCGAAGGCTCCCAGAAGTCCTCTTCGGACAAATCGGTTCATAGGTTATCGGTCCTCAGAGGAATCGCGGCGGCGGCGCCTTCAGACAGCGCAAGTGTGATACTCCGCGACCCGCATCGTGCGGTCATCGGTAAGAGTGGCTTGGAGCGAAAGTGTACCATCCGCGCTGGAGCACACTACAGGATGAAGCAACCAGCCACGTTGCCGTTATCTCAGAAACCGCTTTTCGTTGAGTCAACATGACAATGCTGTGAGACAGCTCGACTAAATCACCGGTTGTTATTGGTTAGTGCAGAGACGCTGTTTCCTCCTCAAGGCAGTTGCGATGTTGCGCCAACTGTGGCGCCAGCAGCCTTTGCAGCATCATTCTGGCTCGGTGCGATATTACTT
>JBAUZR010000103.1:0-4878 GCA_049585375.1 Acidobacteriaceae bacterium | reverse complement strand
GCAGCCTGCAGTTCATCTCCGCCCAGAGACTCATCTTCGTGTGCAGGAGAACAACGGTTGCGATCCCTCCGCGCGCTGTGGTAGCGGGAGCCACGACCAGGACCCGCGGGAGCGACCGATGTGTTTTCGGTTGTTTGCCCATGTCTCGCTCCGCTCAGGCAACGTGAAATCCGGCTTCCAGCTGTGGCGACGCGAAGCATGGTTCGAGCGCGGGCCGGACCCGTCGTGCGCCGATGTAGTCGGGTACGAGCCTTTGCAGGATCATCAGCGCTCGTTCTTCATCCCGGCACTGAACGGCGTCGCGCAACGCATCCAGTTCACTTCGGAAGAGGCGGCTTGGGATATTCGCCTGGCTGCGGAATACGGAGATCCCCCGTTGTGAGGTGGGGATCAGCTCTTCGTCAAAGGTCGAGAGCTCTTCGTATAGCTTTTCGCCCGGCCGCATACCGATGAATTCGATGGCGATGTCCTTGCCCGGAACCAAACCTGCGAGCCGGATCATTCGTTCGGCCAGGTCCACAATGCGGACTGGAGCACCCATATCGAGGACGAATATCTCGTTGGATGAACCGAGCGAAGACGCCTGCAGGACCAGTTGCGCTGCTTCCGGTATGGTCATGAAAAATCGAACCATGTCTGGGTGAGTGACGGTAACCGGTCCCCCTTTCACGATTTGTTCGCGGAAAATGGGAATTACACTGCCATTACTTCCGAGCACATTGCCAAATCGCGTCGAGACACAGGTCAGGCGGGGCGCTTCGGAGGCTCGGACAATCATCTCCGCGATTCTTTTGGTTGTACCCATAAGGCTCGTTGGACGGGCGGCCTTATCGGTTGAAACCATCACGAAACGGCTGACGCCGGTATCCTCACAGGCCCTGACCAGGGTTTCCGTTCCAACAATATTGTTCTCGATTGCTTCGAAAAGATGCTGTTCCATTAATGGAACATGTTTGTAAGCCGCGGCGTGGTACACGATCGCGGGACTGTGGGTCTGCAGCACATCCAGGAGGCGTGTACGGTTCTGAACGCTTCCGATGCACGGTATGAAAGGAACCGAGGGGAACAATTCCTGCATCTGGCGGTCGATATAGAAAAGGGCTGTCTCGCTGATCTCGTATCCAATGATCGCGGCTGGCGAGAAGCGAGCTAACTGACGACAAAGTTCCGATCCGATGGATCCGGCTGCCCCGGTCACCATCATCGTCTGACCTTCGACGCACTGGCGGGTGACCGTTGTGTCCAGTTGCACGGCCTGGCGTCCCAGCAGGTCTTCAAGAACCAGTTCGCTACTAACGCGAGGACGCTTCACAACGATTTCGTTTGCGATGGTCGGTACCGTCCGGAAGCCGACTTTCGCTTCCAGACAAGCCCGTATGAGAGCCTTCTCTTTGTCTTCGCAAAGGAAGCTGGCAGGGGCGTACACACCATCGACTCGATATCTTCTCGCCATTACCTGGATATCCAGCGTCCCTCCCAGAATGGGGAGTCCAGACATGCTGGTGCCACGAATGTCGGAGTGTTCGTCGATGAAGCCAAGTACGCGATGATCGGGGCACTGCAGCCGCAATTCAGAAAGGATACTCACACCGAGCATATTCGCGCCATAGATCAGAACTCGTGTCTGCTCGGATGTGCGAAGCCACAGGCGGATTTGCTCGAACACAATTCGGCTGCCCAGTCGCAGTCCAGCCAGAACCGCGACGGAGTAAAAAGCATCCAGCAGGTAAACGGAACCAGGCAAGGGGGAACGAAGGTTCCCCGGAAAAACCAGAGCCACGCTGATAAACCCTCCGGAGAGAGCGGCAATGATGCCAACCACCGCAACAGCGGGGATCTCCCGGGCTGATGTGAAGCGCCAGTGGCTGCGGGATACCCGGAAGAACAGCAGCACCATGCCCTGAGTGACGCACCAGAGGAGCGCGATCGCGGGAAGCCGGCTTAGAAACCTGGCCGGTAAATCACCGTCTAGAGGGTCATGATTGCCATATACAGACAGGCGGCATTCAAAACCGAAAGGACAATGTGCTTGATGTAAAAGCCGTAGCGGCGGCTGCACCAGCGCAGTTTGTCCACAACAAAATCCCGGTGCCGCACAATATCCGGGCTTCCGGCAATCTGCCTCGGTGCCACAAAGGACAGGCAGGCCAGTCGGCGTTCCCATTCGGCGGAGCTGTCGCCGGCTCCCAACAAGTAAGCAGCAACGACCAGAGGCGCCCACGCAGTCAGCAGGCAGGGCAATGCCAGTTTGGGATGCCATTGGGCGACCATGGCCCATGGTCCTAGCCACACGACGTTGCAGGCGGCCACCAGCGACGTGGTGCGCGCATGGCCGATACGACCGGCGAGATGCTGAAACGCATGCGAGCGGTGGGGTGCGTACCATGTTTCTCTGCGGATGATACGAGTGATCAGGGTATAGGTAGCGTCGACGACGAAGGCCCCCAGCAGAATGACCGGAACTACCGGGGAAAGCGTGTGGCGGGCAGCCCCCATCAACGTGAGAGATCCAAAGCAGTAACCCAGAAATCCACTGCCTGCATCCCCCATGAAAATCTTGGCCGGATGCCAGTTCCAGAAGAGAAATCCCAGAACAGCCGCCCCGAGCACCGCATACAGAAGAGCGGTTACGTTCAAGCCATGCGAAAGAATGGACAGCAAACAACAGATTCCGGCGACGGTCAGGCATTCAGCTCCTGCGAGTCCGTCAATCCCGTCCATGAAGTTGGTGAGATTGATTAGCCACACGAGGCTGACCAGTATTAGTCCTGCCGCCAAAATCAGATCTGCGCGACCGATCGCCGCTGGTCGCAGGCCCGCGACAAACATCGCGAACAGCGCCGCCGCCGCGCTCACGATGTGAATCGGCAGACGAGCCCAAATGGGGAGGCTCACATGATCATCCCACGCTCCGACCACGGCGACCGCAGATCCCGCCAGCAGAGCGATTGCTTCGAGCGGTGTAATAAAGCCGCTGAACAACAGCGCGACCACCGCCGTAAGGAATATCACCACAATCGACAGTCCGCCGCCGCGCGGCTTGGGCGTTGTGTGCAGACTTCTACCCGTAGGGATATCCAGGATGTTATGGCGCAGCGCGAGCCGTCGTAAGATCCCGGTCAGCATCCGGGACAGCAAAATCACCAAACAGACAGAAGCTGTCCAAATCACCGCTATCATTCAAGTCCCCTTTCGGTTGTAAGTGTGTCGCGGTACCAGCGGCAGGTCTCAGCCAAAGCCCAGTGCATTGGTACCGAGGGCCGCCAGTCGAGCAGCTCTTCCGTCTTGCGCGTATCAACCACTAGCGGCTGCAACAGACGCTGCACGGATGCTTTCCACCGCGGCAGCACCGCAAGTCTGCGCATCAGAGCATCGGGAAGCCTAAATAGTCGTGGCGTCGTCTCCATGGCGCGGGCAATCCGGAACACGAGTTCCCCAGTGGAGATGTCCTCAGAGTCCTTTACGAGAAATACCTGTCCAGGAGCGCGGGGGTGAGTGGTAATGTGCGACAGCAGGTCCGCGAGATTGTAGGCGCTCACCAGACTTCGCACCGGACGCGCCGAAGGTACGGGCACCGGCAGACCTCTGCCGATGAATTGCAGCAGGCGGAGAAAATTCCCGCGCACGCCGGGTCCGTACACCAGGGTTGGCCGGACCACCACCCATTCCATCCCGGCTGCCTCCGCAGTCGACTTCAGAGTCTGCTCCGCTTCCCATTTCGATTGTCCGTAGGGATCAGCTGAAGCTGGAGGATCGTCCGGGCGGAAGGCGGTGTGCGTTGTGGTTTCGCCGTTCACCTTAATCGAGCTGAGATAGATAAACCGGCGCACACCGGCTCTGGCCGCCTGCGCTGCCAGATTGGCGGTTCCCGATACATTAATTTGTCGGAACTCGCTGAGCGGATCGGCTGCCGGGTCGTCCATGATATGGACCCGCCCTGCAAGGTGAATAACAGCATCGATGCCTGCCAGTACACCCGACCAGGATTCCTGGCTGTTAATGTCCCGCACCACCACGGTGCGACACTGAGTGGGCATACTCCCCGCCGGAATGTTCTGCCGCATGCAGGCGGTTACGAGGAAACCATCCGAGATGAGTTGCCGACACAGGTGTCTTCCAATAAAGCCATTCGCGCCGGTGACGAGTACCGATTGCGGTCTCATGATGCTCGTCCTCCCGGTCGCCCATTCCCGCCGGTGAGAAAACCGGGACCACGACTCCGCAACCAGCCGGTCAGTTGTTCGCTGAGGAACAGCCCAACGAATACGGGAGATTGCAGATTGCGCCTCGCCAGGCGCCGCGGCTCCTGACACAGGCGCACCAGCCACGTTAAGCCCATGGCTTGTAGCCATGCGGGTGGAAAAACCTTCTCACCCGAAAGGAACTCGAACGCCGCACCTACTCCGAGACATACACAGGACAGAGAAGGACTAAAGCTGTGCATCCATAGTTCCTGCTTGGGAGATCCCAGGCCAACAAAGAGAAGCTGCGCACCCGAAGCAGCGATATTTCCCAACTCCGCCGCCTGCTCCTCAGGCTGCAGGAGACGAAAGGGTGGAGAGCACGCATAGACGACGGCAAGCCGCGGATAACGAAGAGCAATTACCTTCGCCATCCGATCCAGCGTCTCCTGACGACCCCCATAAAAACCCACAGTAACGTCGTTCTTTTCTGCCGCCCCCAGCAGCGCCGGGAGGGCCCGCGGTCCGCTAACGCATTGAGCCTGACTGTGTCCCCTGAGTCGCAGGCACCATGCAACAGGCGTGCCGTCCGGCGTGATCAGGGACGCACACGAGTAGGCAGCCCGAACTGCCTGATCACGCTGCGCCTCAGCCAGCATGTGAACGGTCGCGAAACATACATAGGCCGGCTCTCTTC
>JBAUZR010000102.1:0-11448 GCA_049585375.1 Acidobacteriaceae bacterium | reverse complement strand
GCCGGGGCGCGTGCCCTACACAGACGGCATGCGCCTGACCGATGTCCTGCGCAGCTACCGGGACATGCTGCCAGAACCGGCCGATCGCGGCGAAATCGTCCGCCTCGTCCCTCCCGATCTGCATCCGGAAATCATCGATTTCAATGTTCCTGATGTCCTCATCGGCAACGCAAATGTGGATCTGCGCCCGTTTGACACCATCCGAATCCTCGGCCGCTACCAGGCGGATCCGCCCACCGTCACCATCCGCGGCGAAGTATTGCGACCCGGCAAATATCCCATGGCCAAAGGCATGACCGCTGCCCAGCTGGTGCGCATGGCGGGCGGCTTTAAGCGAGACGCTCTTCGAAACAGAGCAGACCTGACGAGCTATGACGTGGAGAACGGCAGGCGCGTCGTTGAAGCGCTCTCGACTGTCAGGATCGGCGGTGCCGTGAGCGGCGCTGATCCGCAGGCGGACGTTCCTCTCAAGCCCGACGATATCCTCTCCATCCATGAGATCACCAGCTGGAGCGACATCGGCGAATCGGTGACCATCCGCGGTCAGGTGCAGTTTCCCGGCAACTATGGATTCACAGACGGCGAGCGTCTCAGCTCGGTTCTGCGGAGGGCCGGCGGTCTTCTGCCTGCGGCGTACCCCATCGGCGCTGTCCTGGTGCGGGTGCAGGTTCGCGAGCTGGAAGAGCAGAGCCGCGACGAACTCGTCCGTCAGATCGAAACCAACTCAGCGGCAGCACGGCTGTCGCCCAGCATCGCCGGATCGAACTCGGGCGGCGCTTTACAGCTGATCAAGGCGCAGCAGGATCAGGTCCTTGCCGACCTGAAGGCCCATCCCCCTACAGGCCGCATGGTCATTCGCATAACTGCCGACATCGACAGCTGGGCGAATACGCCCGCGGATATCGAGCTGCGCCGCGGCGACGTTCTGACGATTCCCCGACGTCCCGGCTTTGTACTCGTCACCGGTCAGGTCTATAACGCGACCGCTCTTACCTTCAGCTCCGGAAAAACAGCCCAGTGGTATCTCAGCCGTGCGGGAGGAACCAACGCGACCGCGAATCGCAAGGAGGTTTTCATTATTCGCGCCAACGGATCGGTAGTGGGCCGCCGCTCTGGCGGCTGGCTCAGCGGTGACGTTCTGTCTACAAAGCTCGATCCCGGTGACGTGATCGTCGTGCCGCAGAAAATCATCGGCGGATCGGTGTTCTGGAGAAGCCTCCTGGGTACCGGGCAGCTCGCTGCCTCCGTTGCAATCACGGCCGGTGTTGCGGCGGCTGCACTCTAGGCGCGCTTGCCATGGACTCCGTTTTTCAGCCGCGTGTTGTGGGTAGCAGGACGATGCCGAGGTTGCCGATGCGCTGTCTCTCCTTCTTCCGGATGGCGGTACCTGGCCGCGCGTCCGGCATGGTTGCGGGATCCAGGCTGCTCGAAAGGTGGGCCCATCCCGCGAGGACAATTACATGAGTTCACGTTCCGTTCTCGCTTCCCTGGAGATCGACCGATCCATCGAGATGTCGCATGAGCCGGTCTGGGCGATCCGCGCGCTCGTGCTCTGGAGGCACCGGCGCCTTCTGGCGCGGGTCATCGCGATCTCTCTGCTCCTTGGCCTGACCATCGCCTTCACGATTCCCAAACAGTACAAGTCGGACACCAGCATCATGCCGCCTGATCAGCAGGGCCCCAGCGCCATGATGCTTGCCGCTCTCGGTTCGCGCACATCCGGGCTCGGCGCACTCGGCAGCCTGGCCAGTGGATTGTTAGGAGCCCACTCTTCCGGCGATCTGTTCGTGGAGTTGCTGCACAGCGGAACCGTCAGCGATCACCTCATTGATCGCTTCAATCTGCAGCACGTCTATCACAAGCGTTATCGCATCGATACGGCGAAGCACCTCGCGCACCTCACAAAGATCACCGAGGACAAAAAGAGCGGCGTCATCACCATCGCCGTCGAGGACACCAACCGCGTCCGCGCACGCGATCTGGCCCAGGCGTATCTGGACGAGCTGAACAAGCTGGTTACCCAGACCAATACTTCGGCGGCGCACCGCGAGCGCCTGTTTATTCAACAGCGCCTGCATGCTGTGCAGCAGGATCTCGAGCAGGCCGAGCTGCAACTGAGCCAGTTCTCGAGCCGCAGCAGCGCCATCGACATTAAGGAACAGACGCGCGCCATGGTGGACGCGGGTGCGCGCGTGCAGGCAGAGCTGCTCGTCGCGCAGTCCAGCCTGCAGTCCCTGCGCCAGATTTATGGCGACGGCAACGTCCGGGTTCGCGAATCGGAAGCGCGCATCGCGAGCCTGCGTCAGGAACTCGCCAAAATGACCGGATCTTCCGCTCCCCTTGCCCCCGAACCGAACGACGGCGGCGATGCGTCGGGCGACGACAGCGGCCAGCTGTATCCGCCTTTGCGCCAGCTCCCCCGTCTCGCCGTTCCTTTTACCGATCTCTATCGCCGCGTCCGCGTCGAGGAAACCGTCTACGAGCTCCTCACGCAGCAATATGAGATGGCGCGTCTTGAGGAAGCCAGGGATGTTCCCGCCGTCAGCGTCATCGATCCTCCGGGCATCGCGGAACGGAAGTCCTTCCCACCCCGGCTCCTGCTCAGCCTGCTGTTTACGTTTCTCGCGTTCCTTGCCGCGTCGACACTGATCCTCATGCGGGAACGGTGGGCAGCCATCAGCCCCGACGATGCCCGCAAGGTTCTCGTGGCGGACATTCTGCCGGTTGTGCGGCGCCGTGTTCGCTCGCTCGCCAGGCCCGGACGAGGTGCTGCGTGAAGAAGCATCTGACCAACGCGTTCTTTGGCGCTGTCGACTACATCTCGTACCCAGCCGGAATGCTGCTGGTCGCCCCCATCGTCCTGCACCGTCTGGGTGCCTCCGAATACGGCCTGTGGATGGTAGCCACTGCGATCATCAGCGCCGGCGGTATTGTCGCCTCCGGATTCTGCGATGCCGGTATCCAGCGTGTCGCCCGGCTACGCGGAAGCGGCGATCGCAGCTCCATCGCGGACACGGTCCGCAGCATCCTCGCCATCAACCTCGTGCTCGGTTCCGCCCTGGCCGCCATGGGATGGATCGCGGCTCCCTGGCTTGCGCCCCACCTGGCTGCGTCCACTACGGTTGCGTCGCGCCTGGCCTTCTCCCGCCTTATGTCCTCCCGGGAGTGCCTGATCAGCCTCCGCATCGCCAGTGTGGCGATCCTGGCGCGCGCCGTGGAAACCGTTGGCGTCAGTACACTGCGCGGCTTTGAGGAGTATCGGGACACTGTGCAGGTGAGTAGCGCCCTCCGCCTTGTCACCCTCGGCGGTGCGGCAGTTCTGGCCCTGCTGGGCAAGCGGACCATCAGCATTCTGCTACTGACCGCCATCCTGCTGGTGCTCGGTGCCTGGGTGCAATTTCGTCTCGTGCGCACACGCCTCGGGCCGGTCTCCCTCTGGCCTCGCTTCCACACGCGGGAAACCCGCCTTCTGCTGGGGACGGGAAGTTTTGTATGGCTCCAGGCGCTCGGCAGCGTCATCTTTGGTCAACTCGATCGCATTCTGCTGGGCGTCACCGCGGGCGCGCTCGTCGTAGCACCCTACGCCCTGTGTGTGCAGTTTGCGCAGCCGGTCTTCGGCCTTGTCGCCTCCGGACTACATTTCCTTTTTCCTTATCTTTCCGGCCGTGCGGGTGCCCTCTCGAAGCGCGCATTCCGCCAAACCATTGGCAGGGCATTCGCCTGCAACCTGCTGCTGGTTGCAGGGGGCGCCGCCATTTTGCTCGCCGTGGGACCACGTCTCATCCGCATCTGGGCTGGAGCCGCCGTCGCGCACACAGCCGCTGCCGTCCTGCCACCCATCGTTTTCGGCTCCGCTCTCATGGGCCTGAGTGTCACCGGAACCTACGCCATGCAGGCCCTCGGTCTCTTCCGAACGGTCGCGCTCCTCAGCATCGCAGGTCGCGCCGCCATGTTACCGCTGCTGCTCGCCTTGCTCCACCACCATGGGCTGCACGGACTCGCGGATTCGCGCCTCATCTACGGGGCGGTGGCGCTGATTGTCTATCTCCCGCTGCTCGCGAAGCTTCGTATCACCCGGGATACGCCCGCTTCTCTGCCGGTTCCATACGCGGTCCAGGAAGGACGGCTGCCATGAGAATCCTCATTGCAGCCCCATCCTTCTCCTCGGAGATTTCCGGGTTACAGCGCCATGCGCTCAACCTCGCCCGTTGCCTCTTGCTCCGCCCCGAAATCAGGGAACTGCACTTCGCCCTGGCGCCTTGGCAATCGGGTTTCGTCGAAGGTACGGGGCTTGTCGACGATTCGCGCTTTGTCACGCACATTGCGGACCTCAGGGGAGGGTCTCTCGACCGCAACCTCTGGTATTACCGCCGCCTTCCGGAAATGGCCCGTCGCCTGGACGCGGACCTGGTGCATCTTTCCTTTCCGATGCCGGTAGATCGTTCGGCCTTCCGGTGCCCCACGGTCGTCACCCTCCACGACCTGTATCCCTACGAAATCCCCATGAATTTCGGATTCCCGAAATTCCTGCTCAACCGCGTCGCTCTCCGCCAGTGCCTGCGCAACATCGACGCTGTCGCCTGCGTGTCCGATATTACCGTCGCGCGCCTGCGGCAATATTTCCCGGCGGCGGCCGCCAGGGCGGTTCGTATCTATAACTGCATCGAGGCCATAGCCTCCAGTGCTGGCGACTCGCCCATTCCCGGCTGGAACGGCGAGCCATTCTTCCTCGCTGTTGCGCAGCATCGCCGCAACAAGAATCTATCGCTCCAGATTCGCGCCTTCCATCGTCTGCTCCGCTCCGGCCACATTGCGCCCGTAACCAGGCTGTTGATCGTCGGTATTCGTGGGCCGGAAACAGCGCGTCTCCACAAGCTCGTTGCGCGTCTGCGCCTTACCTCGCACGTCTGCTTTCTTCAGGGCATCTCCGATGCAGAGCTGCAATGGTGTTATCGGCACTGCGAGGCTCTTGTCTCTCCCTCCGTGACTGAAGGTTTCGGTCTGCCGGTCGCGGAAGGGATCCTTGCCGGCTGCCGGATTGTTGCATCGGACATTCCGGCCCATCGCGAGATTGGCGATGGCGTTTGCACTCTGGTTCGCCTCCGGAACAATCCCGAACAGACTCTGGCCGACGCCATGCTCGCCGTGTTGGGTGAGCCCAAACCGCAGCCGGAAAAGCTCCCTCAGTTCTCCGCATCATTGCTGGCGAACCAATATGTCAGTCTCTATCGCCGCCTGCTTGCGGGCTCAACAACGAGTCGTGCCACGAATCGCGCCATCGGTCTGGCCGCTTCCGAGAGGCAATCCCTGTGACCCGCATGCACCCGTCCCCGCCGCCTTGCAGAAAGGAGGAGCATGAGCGCATCTGAATCCATCACCTCGCGTCTCTATGCAGAACCACTCGCGGTAATGGATCGCGCCCTCCCCCCGGATTGCCGCCCCATTTTCCGTCGCGGGACTGTCGCTCTGGAAGCGGCCGCGGATTTTCTCACGGCGACCGGCAGCCTGCTCGCCGTCTTTTGGCTTAACACCGTCTGGCGAGGGCAGCCGCTGGCTCCGGTGCAAGAGAGAGCAATCCTCAGCTGTGCCGCCAGCCTGCTGATCGTCCTGCTCTTGGAGCGATCCGGCTCCTATCGCGGAGGCGGCAGCCTGTTACACATTCGAGAAACGGAACGCGCCCTCCGCATTCCGCTCCAGACGCTGGTGCTTCTGCTGCCCTTCCTGTTTTTCGTCAATCCGCATCTTCTTCGCGAGCCCGTGACCCTCCTTCGCGAACCGCTGGTCTTCGGCCTCGCGGTTCTGCCCATCCCGCTCCTGTTACAGAAGCAGATTGTTCTCATCCTGCTGCGCGCATTTCACCAGGAATCGCCGGGCAAACGCGTTGTCGTCCTTGGCGCCGGCGAAACCGCCCGTCGCGTTGTCTCCGCTCTCCTCCACTCGTCGCGTCTGGCATGCCAGCCTGTTGGAATCATCGAAGATAAACCCGCATCGGGCCTCCGTTCGGTATCGGCACTGGGTTATCGGCCTGTTGCCTTCGTTCCGGTATGGTCCGGACCACTCAAGCCGGCGCCGCTGAAGACGTTGCTAAAGACTTGCCGCTGCGACCTGCTGATCGTGGTCACGCAAAACCTTGCACCCGACCGCCTCGCCGCAGCCGAACAGGCCGCTCGCCTGGCCGGCGCACGGATCGCCTTTCTCTCCGGACTGGAATGCGAAAAGCGGCTTTGGAACGAATCCATTGATCTCGATGGTTTGTCGCTCACCGTGCCCGCAACCTTCTCGTCCCCACGGCTCTCTCTCCTCATCAAGCGCGCGTTCGACGTCCTGGTCTCAGCGCTGCTGCTGATCGCCCTTGCGCCGCTGCTGGTTCCGATCGGTCTCCTCGTCATGCTGGACTCGCCCGGTCCCGCCCTGTTCGTGCAGCGGCGCGTCGGCCGCAATGGCGAACTCTTCAAAATCTTCAAATTTCGCTCCATGGATGTCGACGCCCCTGGATATCAGCGCTCTCCCACTTCCTCGCACGATCCCCGCATCACCCGGGTGGGCAAGGTGCTGCGCCGTACCAGCCTCGATGAGTTACCGCAGCTCATCAACGTCTTTCTCGGCAGCATGTCGCTGGTCGGGCCGCGACCGGAAATGCCGTTCATCGTCGAGGGCTATACCGCGACGCAGCGGCAGAGGCTGGAGGCCACACCGGGCGTTACCGGCCTCTGGCAGTTGAGCGCCGATCGAGCCTTCCCCATCCACGAATCGCTGGAGTACGACCTCTACTACATCCGCAATCGAGGATTTTTTATGGATGCCGCCATCCTTATCCACACTCTGCTGTTCGCCGTCCGGGGAGGGGTGTGACTGCGCGCACGCAGGGTCACTCAAAGGCCCTGTCGCCCACCCCGGTGGCCGGTTCGCAGTCCGGCGCAACGACTAACCGGCAGGATTTCCGGCACGCCCATGCCCGTGTGCTCGGAGTCGGCGTCTCTTCTTTGGATCTCAAGCGTGCCGTCGACCTCGCTGATCGTTGGCTCACCTCCGGAGCCGGCTATCGCTATGTCTGCGTCAGCGGAGTGCATGGAGTCATGGAAGCGCATCGCGATCCTGCCCTGCGCCGCATTCTTAACGGCGCGTTTCTCAATCTTCCGGACGGTATGCCGATGTCCTGGGTCGGCCGCGCCCAGGGCTATCGGAACATGGATCGCGTCTTTGGCCCCGACTTTATGGCTGAGATCTGCCGGATTTCCGTCTCGCGCGGCTATCGTCACTTTCTCTATGGCGGCGCACCGGGTATCGCCGAGCAGTTGCGTGAAAATCTCCGCAAGCGGTTTCCCGGCATCCTGGTCGTCGGAACCTTCACTCCTCCTTTCCGCAATCTCACCCCGGCGGAGGAAACTGAACTGCTTTCGCGGGTGCACGCGTCTCAGCCGCACGTTGTATGGGTCGGGCTGAGTACACCCAAACAGGAGCGCTTCATGGCGCAGTATGTCGACGCACTGCGGGTACCTCTGCTTGTCGGGGTTGGCGCGGCCTTCGATTATCACACTGGCCGAATTCGGGACTGCGCGCCGTGGATCAAACGGATGGGCCTGCAGTGGCTCCATCGTCTCGCGCAGGATCCGCGCCGTCTCGCCGGCCGCTATCTGTGCAACAATCCTGCCTTCCTGTGGCATATTGCGGGACAGCTTGCAGGTCGTCGAACCTGGCCGCTCGTCCGTGATCCGAAGAGAACGGAATGCGCTTCCTGAGAAGTCGGCTGCGGCGGCGCGAACACGACGAGTGCTGCTGATCTTCGGAAGATTCCTGGACAGTCACCTGCAGCCAGCGCATCTTCAACCTCTGCCCGGGCTCATCACGGAATCACCCGCCGCTGCGCGACTGCGGTGAACCATACGCTGCGGCCGCAGTCCGTGGTATACAGCAGCGTCTTCCCATCACTTTCCCAGGATGGCTGCATCTCGTTGCACGGGACATCGGCAATCCGGCGGTTTTCGCCGGTCCGCTGGTCGCGGACCCAGAGATTCCAGACGCCATGCTGCAGACGGCTGTAAGCCATCCATCGACCATCCGGAGAAAGCGCGGGATAGCGCGAATCCGGGACTCCAATCGACGTGGCCGCATGCGTGCCATCTGTCCAGTCAATCTGCGGAAGGCCCCCGCCCTCCGTTGCCGAAAAGGCGTAGACGTTCCTGGAGAGGACAGAGGCCTCGTAGACATTGAGCGAAGGCGGAGTGAGCGCCACTTCAGAAACCGTTCCGGAAAGCGAGACCGAACGAAGCATCAGGCGTCCCCTTCCATGGTCATCGCGCACGAAGGCCAGACTCCTGCCGCCCTGCGCAAGCACCGGGTCGCGCGCATCGGGGATCGACGGCTGCGACAGATCCAGCACATCCACAACCCGGGACTGCGGGCTCGAGGTTCGTTCTACCCATCTCTGGCCCCACCCGCTGGTGAAGGAGAGCTCGTCATAACCAGCATCCCGCACGGGGTCCGGCGGTCCACCTTTCCCGCCTTCTGTCGTCAGGTGGTATCCGTCGAAGCCAAAGGCCGCGTACTGCACTGCATCGCCGGCCTGCTCCGGATCCGCGTTCAGGAATCCCTGGGATGGCAACGGCAACCGGTAGGCAAATTCCTGCCTCTCGCCCTGCTCCAGTCGCAGCGTGGAATAAGCGCTGACTACCGTACTGACGATCATCGCCGCCGCCCACGCGTAGCGAGTCCAGTCGGCTCGCCTCGGCACTCCACTCCAGAGAAGTGCGTAGATCCCCAGAAGGACCGCCACCATGAGCGGAAGCCGTGGCACGTAGAGCAGGAGCGCCGGTCCGAGCATCCTGTGCGGAATGGTGATCGGCAATCCGATGCTCAGATACGCGATGACCAGAGCCGCCACCCATTTAAAGCTCCTTTGTCGCAGGAGCTCGGCCGCCAGCACGCATACCGGGAAGGCCATCAGGACGAAGTTATACGAAGCGGGGATGGTCGAGACAGTGAGCGATGCCGTGATCAGTGCCGACCATTCCAGCATGATTGGCAGCGGACTCGAGCCAGTGCGGCGCATCAGCAGAATGGCAGGCGCCAGGATCAGCATCTGCACCAGCGGCAGCAGCAGTGCGTAGGCAAGCGGCGAATTGTGCCAGGGATGCGGATTCCACTGCGGCTCGGACAGGAAAAGAATATGGAGGATGCCGGAGATGGAAGCAGTCGGTACGTACGGCGGCATTCCCTCGCCGTGCAGCGTCCACGGGAGGATTTGCAGCAACCATGTGCGGTGCGCGTTCCATCCATAAGCGGCAATGGAGACGGCCGACGCAGCGATCCCCGTCGCAACGCCCGCGCCCAGAGCCCGCCAGTCTCTGCGCTGCAGAAAGAATGCGAACAGGATCAGGGGAAACACTTTGCACGCAGCCGCGATCGCGATCAGCGCCCCGGCGCGCGCTCGGTACCCGCGCAGGTAGCTCCAGCAACCCGCGGTGATCAGCAGAAGAAGCAGAATATAGAACTGTCCGAACAGGAGGTTGCGCTGAAGCGGAACGCTGAGCGCGAAGGCCAGCGCGATGCGCTGGTAACTCAAGCCGGTCATCCCTCGCAGCATCCAGGCCATCGGGACCAGGAAGGCGAGATTCAGCAGGATCCAGATGTGTTTTGCGGTAAGGGGTTGAAAGCCCGCAAGCGGCCAGACAGCCAGAGTCGAAAACGGGGTGATGGGCAGCAGCCCAATGACCCGGATATCGACCGCGCGATGGTCCTTCTCCCGCTCAATCCAGGACCATTCATACATCCTTGACGTGTCGTAGCCTTCATGAGACAGGCGCGCAGCCAGATAGTAATTGGGGAAATCGGTATTCAGCGTTTGCCATGCGCGAGGAAGCGTGTGGACCGCCAGATACAAAACTGACAGGCCAAGGACAACCGCCTCGATCCAGCCGAGAATGCGACGCTTTCCTGTGTGAGTCAAGCTTCAGCGTATCGGCCCTGTTCCCGCGGAGTTGTCATCTGCTTGTCATTCGGATGTCACTGGCGTTCGCCCGCGCATGGCCGACGCAGAAAGCCTCGAAGAACAGAGTGACATTCATCACATTCCGAGTACAATCCACAACATATGATCGCGCCACTGTGACTAAATTGCCGGAATTGAAG
Source organism: Acidobacteriaceae bacterium (assembly GCA_049585375.1). Classification (GTDB taxonomy): domain Bacteria; phylum Acidobacteriota; class Terriglobia; order Terriglobales; family Acidobacteriaceae; genus Palsa-343. The sequence continues at coordinate 1,320 of JBAUZR010000102.1, read as the reverse complement.
ACCGATGCCAGGACTTTTCGCCGCGCCCTGGACGCCGGAGAATTTGTTCCGCATTTTCAGCCAATTGTGGTCTTAGCCACAGGGAAGATACGCGGCTTTGAGGTGCTTGCGCGTTGGCAGCACCCCGGCGTCGGCCTGATTTCTCCCGATATGTTCATTCCTTTCGCGGAACGGGATGGCTGGATCGATGAGGTGACCAGGCAAATCATGCAAGGAGCCTTTGCCGCGGTCGCCAATTATGCGCTGGACCTGCACCTGGCATTCAATATCTCTCCGCGCCAACTCAAGGATCTGAGTTTGCCGACACAGATCCGAAGGCTTGCGGAGAATGCCAGGTTTCCTCTTGAACACGCGACAATTGAAATTACAGAGAGCGCCCTGGCCGACGATATTCCATCGGCTCGGCGCATCGCGGGGGACCTGAAGGCCATTGGTTGCCGGATCGCACTGGACGATTTCGGAACAGGCTACTCCTGTCTTTATCACCTGAAATCTCTACCTTTCGACGAATTGAAAGTGGACCGTTCCTTCGTCAGTTCTATGGCCGTGGAACGGGAAAGTCGCAAGATCGTCGCGGCTGTGGTGGGACTGGGACAGAGCCTGGGACTTGCCACTGTCGCTGAAGGCATAGAGACCCGGGAACAGAGCGACCTTTTGTTGCGGCTGGGCTGCGATATGGGCCAGGGTTGGCTGTTTGGCCGTCCGGACACGGCCGACGCTCTTCCGGCAATCATGGAGGCGCCGTCGCAACCTCCGAATATCCGGAGCAGCTACGGCAATGAACCCTCCGTCACATGCAGGGAGGGGCTACCCTCACAGAGACTGGCTCAGCTTGAGGCGGTGTATGACGGCGCACCCGTTGGATTGAGCTTTGTAGATCGCAACCTGAAGTACATCAACATCAATCGAAGGCTCGCTGAAATGCACGGCTCCTCCATCGACGCCCACTACGGCAAAACGATCAGGGAGACTATCCCCAGCCTGTACCGGCTGATCGAGCCCCACATTCATCGAGCGATGAACGGCGAGAGTATCGCCAATGTGGAGATACGAGAAGCGAACACCTCCCCGGGTAATCCCGGAAGGGTCTTTCTTGCTTCTTATCAGCCTGCCTTTGACGAAGCAGGAGAAGTAATTGGCGTGTCGTGTGCGGTCCTTGACTTCACGGCTCGCAAGGCGGCCGAGGACAGGCTGCGCCAGTATGAGAGATTGGTCGAAGGTCTGGATGAAATGGTTGCCGTTGTGGACCGCAACTACCGCTACATTCTGGCGAACCGCGCCTTCATTGATGCCTTTGCTCCGACGGAATAGCTGATCGCC
>JBAUZR010000101.1:0-5500 GCA_049585375.1 Acidobacteriaceae bacterium | reverse complement strand
TACGATCGCGACATACCGCTGCTGCCGCACTTCGAGACGGCTCTGGGGGCGCAGGTGACTTCGTACACGGACGGGAGTCGTCTGCAACCGGTGTACGGGAGCGATCCAATGGGGGTGGTGGTATTTTTGCGGCTGCGTCCCAGGGGACGGTGAGGTTGGGAGGGTGCGCCGAGGGAACTGGCGGAGGACAGAGTCCTCAGCGAACCAGTTTCCGATGGCGATTCCCTGCTGACAGGGAAAATAACAGGGAGAATGCGCTCCTTTGGGGTGCATCGCCATAATCGCCATTTGTGGCAACGCCGCTCGAAGAATGAAAAGGCGGGAACCCAGGGGGTTCCCGCCGATGGAGTTGACCCAAGCCGGAAATCGACACCGGCCATGAAGGGTTAGAAGTTGATGCGGCCGCCGAACTCCATCTGGCGGGGGTTGTTGGCCTGCACGTTCATCACACCCCAGCCCGCGGGGTCGTTGACATCCGGATACGGGTCCTGGAACTGGCGATGGTTCAGCATATTGGTCGCGATGAACGAGAACTCGAAGGTTGTCGATTCCGCAATCCGGATATCCTTCTTGATCTGCCCATCGAGATTCCAGTACGGCTGGCCCATGAACGGTCCCGTGCCCGGGTTCTTGGTGTCGATGCCCAGGATCGGCGCGCGCACCTGGTTCCAAACGGCCACCGGATCCTTGAAAAGGTTGACCGTAGGCGATGAAACCGGAGTGGCCACAGCGTGGCCATAGGCATCGGTACCGCCGGCGACCCCGATGTGAGCTGAGTGTCCCGCGTTGTACTGGCTGGTAAACACGCACTGCTCGTCGTCGAAGTAGCCGCCGATGCCGTCGCCGGCGCCAAACGACTGGGCGTTCGTCCAGGTGTTGCACCAGACGGGCGCCCCGGAGCCGGCGGTGAAGAGCGGAGCGAGCTGCCATCCGCCGGCCACGCGGCCCAAAAAGCCGTGCTGACCCTTGTACCACGGCTCCTGAGCAATGATGTAGGTGTTGAAGACAATGCGCCGATCGAAGGCCTGTTCGCCATAGGCGGTGCCGAGGTCGAACGCATTGTCAGGTGTGCTTTCGCTGGAGGCCTGAGCCTCGCTTTCGGTGCCCAGAGCCTTGCTCCAGGTCAGGTTGCTCTGCGCGGTCAACCCGTGCCAGTCGTGTACAGCGAAGGTGACGAACCCGCCGTTGTAGTTGCCATAGCCCTCGCTTGCATTCAGCGCCATCCCATAGGGTGCCTGCCCGCTGGAACCCAACGTGGAACCGGGAATCGGCGTGTTCTGCATCGACCGTGGAATTACCGACGTGTTGAAGCCGCCGTTGTCAAGGTCACTCCACAGGCTCCAGACTGCCTGTTCGGTGAGGTTGCTCAGTTCGTTATTCAGAACCGCGGCCGTGCAACTGGCATAGCCATTGCAGTAACCGGTACCAGCCAGAGATTTCTCGAAGAATGGCTGCGTAGTCACCGCACTGACGTAGGAGGTGTACGCTGCAGTGCCGGCAGCCGGTACGTTGGAGCCGCAGGCCGCAGCCGAGGTCGCGCACCCCAGATATTTCTCGAGGTTGGCGTACGCCTGCTGGAACTGCTGGCCGCCGACCGACATCATGTAGGGGACGGCGTTCAGGTTGAACGGTGAAAACTCGTGATGGATGAGCCGGCCGATATAGCCGACCTCCACCAGCATCTTCGAGTTGAGCTGGTGCTGGATGCTCAGATCGAACGAGTCGACAGCGTTGGGACGGTAGTGTGGGTCGAGGGCTTCACCTTCCGCGGCATTCAGGTTGTAGCCGGGATAAGCGGGTTGCGGGAGGGTGGCCGCCGCCGGTGGCAGTGGCGCGGAATTGCCGTCGATGCCGACCCGGAAGGCATTGGCTGCGTTGGACTGCGCGGAAGCGCAGGTTCCGTTCATATTGGTGTTGCTGCAGGAGACGGCCTGCATCAGGCCGACGCCGAGCAGCGGCACGAGCACCTGATTCACGCCATTCAGGCGTCCATAAATGCGCCCATACCCGCCGCGGACCACCGTGGATTTGGAGAAGCCCGGATTCCACGCGACGCCCACGCGGGGGCTGAACGATCCATAGAACGGATCGTACGGGTACTTGGTTCCCTGGCCTACGTTGCCGACCAGCGCAAACCCGAGTTGCGGGTTATAGACCTGCCCCTGTTCGGCGGCAGCCTCGCGCTGGGCAAGGTAGTCCTGCGCCACCACAGGTTCGTCGGCGGTATCCACCAGCATCGTGGATTTACCTTCCTTTTCCGTGGGCGGCATTTCCAGCGTGTAGCCCATCCCGTAGTTGAGCGTGAGGCTGGGCTTCATGTGCCAGGTGTCGGTGAAGTAGGCGTTGTAATAGGGAATCGTCTGCTGGTCGAAGGCGTGGGTCAGCGGAGGATTCAGAGTCAGAGCGCTTCCGCTGCGGGTATACACCACCTGCGAGGAGCTGACCATGCCGAAGGCCGCCGAAGCCAGCCGCACCGTGTTCTCGTTGTTCGGGAATCCGTCAAGCAGATCCGATCCATCGATGGTCTGACTGCTGGCACCGCCCAGCTGGTAGGTCGGGGTGAAGTTGATGCCGCCACCATTGTCGCTGCGCTGGTGGTAGTCGTAGTTGTGCTGGTACTGACCGCCGAACTGCAGAAGGTGGTTGCCCTTCAGGACGCTCACGTTGTCGCTGAAGAAGTTGTCGTGTCCATCCCAGAAGCGGGTACGGATGTCCTGGGTGTCGACGTTGAAGGGCGCCAGCACGTATGCTGAGCTTTCGCCGAACGGCTCCATCGCTCCGCCCAGACCGGAAACCTGCGGCGGCGCATTCTGGTCCGACCACGCCCAGTAGTTCCGCAGGAAGCTGTAGTGGAATTCATTGGTTGTGTTGCTCGAGATGCTGGTGGTGAGGCCGGTGACGAAATACCAGGGCTGGATAGGCCGATTCGCCGTGGACACCGGAGTTCCCAGGGTGTCGCCGGGGAAGAAGCCACCGATGTCATACTGGGCGTCGACCGCCTGGGTCAGCTTGTAATAGCGGTAGCTGGCGAACCAGTGCATTTTGGAATTGAAGTCATGGTCCATGCGGAAGACCATGTCGTTGCTGCTGAGAGGCAGGGACATATTGGCGGTGAAGGCAGCCTCGTTATAGCCGTCGCATGTGGTTCCGTTATAGAGCGTGCCGCAGGCAGCCGCTCCGCCTCCACCGCCAGCGATGTTGCCGGTGGGTTCGTACTTGCTCCACATGGCAGAAACGACAGGATTGAGGCCAATCCCACGCGGATCGACGGCGGCCATGGGGTAGGTGGCGCTGCCATCCGGGGCCGTGAAGGTGCCTGCCTTCAAAGAAGCAGTGGGCACGATGCGGGATACAGTCGTGGACTGCGGATAGCGATAACCTTCGAAGAAGCCGAAGAAATAGAACTTTCCGCCCAGCCAACTCGGCGTCAGAAAGCCGCCGGCCCTGGCGCCGAAGCGGCTGTAGTGGTACTGGGTCAGCGGGATGCCGTACTGGTTGTTATTCCAGGTGTTGGCGTCGAATCCGTTGTCGAGGTAATACTCGTAGGCGCTGCCATGCCAGCGGTTGGTGCCACGTGGTGTCACCAGCTCCACCTCGGAGCCCGAGGAATTATTGAAGTCGGCCGTCTGGTTGGCCGAGTTCACCTGTTCTTCATCGACGCTGTCCTGGGGGACGGGCATAACCCCGCTCGGCGGTCCGTACAGCTCGCCATTGGAGGTGGCCACGCCGGTGGGATCACCCGTAACAGACGCGTTCCCGGTGATATAGACGCTGTTGCTGCCGTCCATATCGCTGGAGTTGTTGCCGCCGTCGAGCAGGTAGGTGTTGTTGTCGTTGTAGGTCCCGGCCACGCTGCCATTGGGGCTGACGCCGGGCTGGAGATTTGCAAAGGTATCGGCGTCATGGCCGAGGCTGGGCAGGGACTGAATCGCCTGCACACCGATGGTCTGGCCAACCGTAGCGTTGAGGGTTTGCAGCTCGGTGCCGACAGCCGTGACTTCCACCGTCTCCGATTCGCTGCCGACTGTCAGGGTAAGGTTCGCGGTTAGCTGAGTGCTGACGTTCACGACCAGGCCAGTGGACTTCGTTTCCGAGAAGCCCGACTTGCTCGCAGTGATCGTATACGTGCCGGGCTGGACGTCAGAGAAAAGGAATTTGCCCTGAGCATTGGTCGCGCTGTTCAGCGTCACGCCTGCGCTCGGGTCGCTCAACGTGATCTTCGCATCCGGGATTAAAGCGCCGCTTGGGTCGGTAACCTGACCGATCACTGTGCCCGTGTTCGTCGCCTGGGCGTACATCGACTTCGCGCCTGCGCCCGTCCACAGAACAACCGCGATTGCCGCCAGAATCCATCGTAGTCCGAGTTGCCTCATTACAGCTCCTCCTGGGTTGTCGGTTGTGTGCTGCACTACGAACTGGCCGAAGCGCTCGGAGCCCGGCGGGAATACAGGAATTCCGTCCAGGTGATAAATCTCGGCCAGCGATTTAAAAAGCCGGAACAGCTATGAACTGCGACAGCGGATAATGCGAAGCCGGAACTGAGCTTTTACTTGGGGACCTTCCACCCCATAGCAATTTTTATTCCATTCCCGAGGCTTGAAAAAGTCGGGAAATCAGCTGAAAACCCCAGTATTTAAACAGTGAATATTCCGATAATTCATAGCTTTTCTAAAAACACCATCCGCAAAAGTGAATCATTCCCACTCGAAAGATTCATGGAACTTTTTGGCCCGGATATCCGTCACAGAATAAATTTTGGGTCGACGATTTACTCTGAAACTTTTTTGCGGTTTCGCTCGTCTTCGTGAGCCTTTTAAATATCCTCTTTCGTGAAACTCTTTCGTGTCGAAATCTCACTGGCGCATTCCGGCGATCAGCTCAAGCTGTAAATGTTCTCCCGCGGTATTCTTCTCGGCGATACCGCAATCAAGGTGATTCGGTTCAGTGGTCCGGGACCGGGTGCCGACCAAGACTCAAACGTTTTATCAAGGGGACGTCAGACCAATTCAATCAGGGGCCCTGCGCGCTCGCCTACAAGATGCAGCCTGAAAGATCTCTCGAATCCAGGCCGAGCGCTTTTGCGACTGGAGGGAGACTGAGGCACAAGATTCTGTGGGACTCAATCGCGCTGCGCGTCCTTTGCAGGAACTAACGCCTTCGCAAACTAATCTGGAAAGCAGAGCGCAGCAACATCAATTCGTCGATTTGTGAAAGGGGGGACGCCACTTCGAAGAAGTGGCGTCTGGAGGAGCGTCGTAGATGATTACGACGTAAGTAGCAACAAAGTAACCCAGGATATGAGACAGGTCAAGAAACGACAGTTCAGGCTTAGTTTCAGATTGCGGTTTGAGCTGCGGCTTGCTTCCAGCAATCTGCCGCGTCTCTTGCTGCACGAAGGGCACTACTCGCAGATTCGCCGGATCGGCTCGGCGACAGCATCAGCCGCACGGCGTGCAATTCTGCTGCACCACCGGCAGGCAGGGTGCGTCAAGGCTGGATT
>JBAUZR010000100.1:0-1767 GCA_049585375.1 Acidobacteriaceae bacterium | reverse complement strand
AGACGGCACCGGGGATGGGCGAGATCATGATGGCGCCGGTTTCGGTCTGCCACCAGGTGTCGACGATGGGGCAGCGACCTCGTCCGATGACCTCGCGGTACCAAATCCAGGCTTCGGGATTGATGGGCTCGCCGACGGTGCCGAGCAGGCGCAGGCTGCTCAGGTCGTACTTTGCCGGATATTGGTCGCCCCACTTGATGAACGCGCGGATCGCGGTGGGCGCCGTATAGAACACCGACACCTTATGGTCGTCGATGATCTTCCAGAAGCGATCCATCCCAGGATGATTGGGAGCGCCTTCATACATCACGGTGGTCACGCCGTTCTGCAGGATGCCGTAGACCACATAGGAGTGCCCAGTGACCCAGCCGATGTCGGCCGTGCACCAGTACACATCGTCTTCTTTGAGGTCGAAGATGTATTTGCTGGTGAGGAAGGTCTGGACCGAATAGCCGCCGGTGGTGTGGACGAGACCTTTTGGCTTGCCGGTGGTTCCGGATGTATAGAGGATGTACAGCGGATCTTCAGAATCGAGCGGCTCAGCCGGGCATTCTTTCTCGGCCGCGGCGACCAGTTCGTGCCACCAATGGTCGCGTCCTGACACCATCTCCACGGGCGAGCCGGTGCGGCGATAGACGACGATGTTTTTCACCGAGGGGCACTGACCAACGGCCTCATCGACGGTCGCCTTCAATTTGACTTCGTTGCCGCGCCGCCAGGAGCTGTCCTGGGTGAGAATGGCCACACACTGCGAGTCGTTGACGCGGTCGACAATGGCGTTGGCGGCGAATCCGCCGAAGATGACGGAGTGCACGGCGCCGATGCGCGCGCAGGCCAGAAGGGCGATGGCCAGCTCCGGGGTCATGCCCATGTAGATGGCGACGCGGTCGCCTTTGCGGATGCCGAGACCCTTCAGTACGTTGGCGAACTTCTGAACTTCGGCGTGCAATTCGCGAAAGGTGAGCTTACGGATTTCCCCCGGCTCGCCTTCCCACAGGATCGCGGTCTTGTTGGCGCGTCCGCCCGCGACGTGCCGATCCACGCAGTTGTAGCAGAGATTGATCTTGCCGCCGAAGAACCACTTCGCCCATGGCAGATTCCAGTCGAGCACCTTCTGCCACGGCTCGAACCAGTGCAGTTCCCGGGCCGCATCCGCCCAGAAACCCTCCGGATCCTTTACCGATCGCTCATACATCCTCTGGTATTCGGCAAGATTTTTGATGTGCGCTTTTTGCGCGAACTCGGCGGGCGGAGGAAAGACGCGGTGCTCGCGCAGGATGGTTTCCAGATTGGGGTTGATGGTCGTTTCAGACATGCACTCTCCGTCAGGGTCCACACTATCGTTCTCAGCGGCCTCGGCGCAACCAGCCCAAAAGCTACACTGTCGGTGGAGGAATTCTGTTGCCTTCTAACCTCGGCCATGTACTCGCCGTCATTCCCGCCCGGCTCGGCTCCACGCGCCTGCCCCGCAAAGTTCTGCGTGAGATTGCGGGAGAGCCGATGCTGGCCTGGGTGTATCGCGCCGCTCGCGCCTGCCCCCTCCTTGACCGCGTCCTTGTTGCCACTGACTCGGATGAGGTCCTGCGGTTTGCTCAGGCGCATTCGCTCCCGGCCGTCTTCACACCCGAGGACTGCGCCAGTGGATCGGACCGAGTGCACGCTGTCGCTCAGTCCATCCCGGCCGACATTTACGTGAACATTCAGGGGGACGAGCCTCTGTTGACGCCCGACCATTTCACGCCGCTGCTCCAGCTGTTTGAGCGGCCA
>JBAUZR010000099.1:0-20068 GCA_049585375.1 Acidobacteriaceae bacterium | reverse complement strand
GGCCGTTGCGTGGATCGACGGCCAGCCGCTCGCCGTTGCCGCGGCCGTCCTCGTTCGCGCCAAATTTGAAGGGCACATTGGTGCGCTGGAAGGTGCGTCCGCGGTCGGCGGAGCGCAGGACAGCGCCATCCGGTGCGTCAGCGCTGGTGTAGGTGCCGCAGGCGAGGTAAACACGGTTGGGGTCGGATGGATCGACGGCGATGGAGGCGACGCCCATCAGGTTCAGGTCTGCGGAGCCGAGCCAGTCGAGAAGAGGCAGCCAGCGGTGTGTGGCGTCGTCCCAGCGATACGCTCCGCCGATATCGGTGCGGGCGTAGCGCAGGCCGGCGACCGTGGGATCGAAGATGACGCCATCGACAAACCCGCCGCCGACGATCTGCACGCTTTTCCAGGTGTAGGGCCGCTGCGAGGGGCTTTGCGCCATGAGCGGCAGGGCGCAGAAGAGGAGCAGCCGGGCAGCAAGACGGCAGGGGCGCAACAGGATTCCTTTCGGGCGAGCCGATTCTGAGGACAGTGTAGTGGAGGGATGCGCGCAGTCCCGGTGCGTCTCGCGCGGGAACGGAATTGTCAGACAAGGCGTGCGCGTGTCAGACAGCGTTCCGTTCGCTCAGATGGGCTCCGGCGATGGGCTGGGAGTTTCCGCGAAGAGGCAGAGCCACGACGCATCCAGCGCCAGCCATCGCTGCGTGCTGAACCAGCTGGTGGGCAGCTCGGGAATGTGCAGCAATCCATGGCCGCGAACGCACAGCAGTTCGGTGCCGTTCCACGCCAGGAAATTACACGAGGCCTGTCCGACGCGTGCGGGATTAGAAAGCAGCTGGAGGCATTCCGGGCAGCGGCGGCGCTGGTCGTGGAGAATCCAGCGAAAGGCGAAAAGCAGGGTGGGCACGCCGGTGAGGAACTGGACGAGGAAAGCGGTGTTTGGGCCGAAGCTCGGTCCCCAGGTAAGGGCGATCGACGAAAGCAGCACCAGCGCCGGGACCAGCGCCAGTTTGGCGGCGAGGAAGCCGGCGCGGCGGGGGAGCGTGGCGCGTGGGAGGCGTCCGCGGCGGACGGGCGCTTCGCTCAGCGAGAGGGGCAGAGTGGCAGGCAGAGCGATGCAGGCGAGAAAGAGGACCAGCAGCACGTTGTTGAGCGGCTGATTGAGCAGGTGCGGCAGGCTGATGCAGGTGTAGTGATAGACGATGCCGAAGCGGGTTTCCACCATGAAGCGGGATCCATCGCGCGGCGGAGGAAAGACCGAGTCGCGGATGCGGGCGATGGCAAAGCCGCGAGCGGTAGGGGCGAGCTGCGCAAGCGTGGCGGGATCTTCAAGCAGAACCGCATCGACGGAGCCGGGCAGGCGCCAGGCAGCCGCGGACAAAATACCGGCGATCGGAACGGAGGCGCCGTCGATGTCTGCCGTTTGTCCGACGAGATGCGGATTGCGGTGGTATTGCGTCTGCCAGGCGGCGTGAGTGAGGAAGAGAGCGGGTGCGCTGGCGGAGCGAAGCCCGAGAAGCTGCAGCAGGTTGGGGCTGGCCTGGGCGACGACCAGGCGCCGCTGGCGGCCGTCGTCGAGGTGGAGAGTTTTGTCCGCCACCCGGTAGAAGGCGAGATCAGAAAAGAGCGGAGTCGTGTTCGTCGTCCACTCGCGATAGTCGGAGAAGTGGATGGAAGGTGTCGCCGGATCCATGGAGCTGCTGCTGCTGATGAGGACCAGGGAGTCCGCGCGCTGGTATGGGGCAGGCACAAGAACGCGACGGGCACCGGGAAGGGCGAGGCAAAGGAAGAAAGCGGCGAGAGTTCCCGCGGTAAGAAGGAGCAGGCAGCGGCCAGGGGAGCCAGGCTGCACCAGCGAGCGGAGGCGAGGGAGAAGATGCGTGCGGAAGTTGTGGGCGCGGAGCTGGACGGCATCGTTCAGCGCGCCGGCAGCGAAGGCCAGCGGCGTGGCAGGCACCGGTGATGCGGCGTCAGACATTTGTCCGACGTGCCAGAGCTCGGCAAGCCATTCTGCGGTCCAGTCGGGGCGCTGCGCTCCGGGGACGAGAAGCGCTGCGGAGCGGACGAGCAGGCGAGCCGACAGGGCCGAGGGCCGGGGAAAGAGCGTCATGCGCGTTCGACCTCCGGCGTGGGGAGCATTCTCTCAAGGAGAGGGTAGCGCTTCCAGGCGGCTTCGAGTGTGGCTCTGCCGGTGCGGGAAACGCGGTAATACTTGCGAGGTGGGCGCTGCTCCGCGTCGGCTATGGACTGCTGCTCCCATTTGGACGCGATCAGGCTGTCGCGCTCCAGCCGCCGCAGGGCGGGGTAGACGGTGCCGCTGGGCAGGCCGGTGACTTCCATAACGCTGAAGCCGTAAACATGGCCGGCGTGGATGGCCTGGAGGATCATGGCGGCGGTGTGCGAAAGCTTCGCCTCGGCGGGCATGGGCGTCATTGTAGCACCCTATGTAGCATGCTGTTGACCTGTAAGATAGCAGTATGCTACATAGGGGTAGGGAGGCCGGACATGCTGGAGCTGCAGAGGCTGTCACGAAGCTATCGGGGGATTCCGGCCATCCGCGAGGTGACCTTCGCGGTGCGGCCGGGTGAGATTGTCGGCTTTCTGGGACCGAACGGGGCGGGGAAGTCGACGACCGTGAAAATCGTCACCGGACTGCTGCGGCCCAATGAGGGGCGTGTTCTTTTTGAAGGGCGCGACATCCACGCGGATCTGCAGGCCTGGCGGGCGACGCTGGGGTACATCCCGGAAGAAGCGCACCTGTACGCGTGGATGTCCGCCATGGAGTACCTCCAGCTGGTGGGGAGGCTGCGCGGCATGCGCGAGCGGGCGATCGAAGAGAAAGCGTCGGCGATGCTGGCGCTCCTCGGTTTGGAGTCGTGGCGGCACTCGCCGATGACGGCGTACTCGAAGGGCATGCGCCAGCGCGTGCTGATGGCCGCGGCGCTGCTGCACGATCCGAAGATGCTGGTGTTTGACGAGCCGCTGTCGGGTCTGGACGTGCTGTCGGCGCGGCTGTTTCGAGATCTGCTGCACGAGCTTGCCGGCCAGGGCAAAGCGGTGCTCTATATCTCACACGTGCTCGAGATTGTGGAGCAGCTGTGCGACCGGGTCGTCGTCATCGCCGAAGGAAAAGTGCTGGCGGACGCAGCCCCCGCAGAGCTGGCACAGCTGATGGAGTTGCCGAATCTGGAAAGAGTGTTCGCGCAGCTGGTGCGGCAGCAGGACACGCGGGCGGCGGCGAAGGCGATGGTCGAGGTGATGAGAATCCATGGCTAGCGCATTGCGGGTTCGTCGAGAAGAGCGCGACCGCGTGTTGTCGCTGGAAGTGCTGGCGCGCGAGGCAAAGACGGAGCCGCGTGAGGAGCCGACCCAGTTTCGCGTGCTGGCGCGGCATTTTCTGGAGCGGTTCTTCACCAATGAGATGGCGTCGGCAGACGGCGATGCGAAGACGCGGCTGGTGCAGGTGGCGTGTGCGCTGGGCATCCCAGGGCTGATCGTCGCGATGTATCTCTACCCGGTCTATCACCTGCCGCGAGGGCACGTCGGACGCTTCTGGGGGCCGCGGCCGTACTGGTCGCAGGCGGGCGACCACTACTTCTATGTGGTGTATTCGCTGGTGGCGCTGGGGCTGGTGACCATCTTTGAGTGGGACCTGCTGTTTCCCGATCTGCTGGACGTGTTTGTGATGGGGCACCTGCCGGTGAGCAACCGGCGCGTCTTTGCTGCGCGGGTGACGGCGATTGCCGTGTTGCTGGGAGCGGCGCTCTTCGATGTGAATTTTCTGGCGCCCCTGGTGCTGCCGGCGGCGACCGATCCGCCGCATCTGTTCCGGTTCTGGGCCGCGCATCTGACGGCGGTGGGTGCGAGCGGCCTGTTTGGCGCGGCGCTTTTTCTGGCGCTGGAGGGGGTGTTGCTGGGGGTGCTCGGGGATCGGTGGTTCCGGAAAATCTCAATGTGGCTGCAGGGCGGCTTTGTCGTGGCGCTGCTCACGCTGCTGTTTCTGTATCCGGCGATGGCGGGGAGTTTGCAGGGGCTAACGGCGGGGCGACTGGCGATCGGTGTGCCGTCGTTCTGGTTTTTGGGGATCTATGAACAGGTCCTGCATGGATCGACAACGCTGCCGGTGTTCGTGCGCCTGGCGCGCGTGGGCTGGGCAGCGACGTTTGCCGCAGTGAGCGTGGCGGTGGCGCTGTATCCGCTGGCATGGTGGCGCAGGACGCGCGGCCTGGTGGAGGGCGCGGCGAAGAAGGAGCGGCGGAGCGTGGCGGCGCATATGACGCTGGCGCGAACCCCGATTGCCAGGGCCATGGGTCAGTTCATCCGACAAAACCTGATGCGGGTTCCCCGCTATCGCATGGTGCTGGTGATGTACGGCGGCATGGGCGCGGCGCTGGTCTTCGCAACGGTGATGCGCGTCAGCACGGCGGGCGGGCGAATTGCATTTGTGTTTTCGCCGGAAGGCCTGCGCGCGGTGGTGCCGATGGTGGCTTTCTGGGCCGTGTCCGGGTTACGCAGCACGTTTCTGGCGCCGGCCGATCAGCGCGGGCGATGGATCTTTCGCGTGACCGTGGGCAAGGCAGGGCTGGCCGAAGTGGGCGCAGCGCGGCGGTGGACGCTGCTGTGGAGCGCGGCGCTGACCCTCGCGGCGGTGGTCCTGTCCGCCTGGACTGAGTACTGGACGGACGCCGTGCTGGGTACGCAGATCCTGGTGGCAATGGGATGGAGCGTGGTGCTGACCGATGTTTTCTTCCTGAACGTGAAGACGATTCCGTTTACCGGAGCGAAGCCCAGCGCGGCAACGAATTTTGCTCTGCTGCTCATTCCGTATCTGGGATTCTTTCCAGCTGTGGTGCTGTTTACCGTAGCGGCGGAGCCTTGGATCGAAGCGGCGTGGGCCAACGTGGCGTGGACGGCAGCGGTGTTTGCAGCGGCGCACCTCGCGCTGCACGCGATGCATCGCCGCCAAATGCACGAGCACCTGCTGTTGATTGACGCGGACGAGGACGAGGAGGAATTTCCGCAGCGGCTGGGATTGCGGTACTGAACCAGCCCACCCCAGTGCCCCGACGGAGGACGCACAAGGGTGGGCCGAATTTCCGGGCTCAGTGATACTCGTCGGCGGAGGGGCCGTAGATCGCGGGCACCTTCGCTTCCAGCAGGCGCAGGTAGACAGTGAGCTGGCCGCGGTGATGGGCCAGGTGGCTGAGCGCGCCCTCGCGAATCTGACTGTAGCGCGGGCCCTCGGTGAGGACCTGGCCGCCCATCTTCAGGCGCCACGGCTTCATCAGGTGTTCTTCGGTGGTGCTCTGAAGGGCGCGGCGAGATTTGGCCAGGCCTTCGTCGACGACGCGCAGCAGTTCGGTGCGGGAATCGACGGCGCGGGTGCGGAAGCCGGCGTCCGCTCCATCGATGTCGGTGGTGTCCTGCTCGATCATCATGGCGATCCAGCCAGGCATGCTCGCCACCAGCGAGGCGAGGTACCCCAGCTCCATAGAGCGCTCGTGGGGCTTGAAGGAGTTGTTGCCTTCGGGGACGCGCTCAATGGTCTTGCGCGCGGAAGCGGCTTCGATTTCGAGTTGCTCGAGAAAGAACTTCTTCAGATCCATTGGAATCCTCCGGGAGATCATTGGCGGATCTCACAAACCAGAGAGTAGTGGCGCATATATGACAAGGTATGTCATGATTCCAGAAATAATCTGGACCGGATGACCGAGGGAGGGACATGAAGGCAGATCGGCTGCTCTCAGCACTGTTACTGCAGCAGGCGCACGGGCGCATGGCGGAGCGGGAGTTGGCGGAGCGGCTGGAGGTGTCGCAGCGGACGGCGCATCGCGACATGGAGGCGCTGTGCGAGGCGGGCATTCCCCTGGTCGCGCATCGCGGCGCGCAGGGCGGATGGGAGCTGGAGAAAGGCTGGCGGACACGCGTGCCCGGGCTGGACGACGCGGAACTGCGGGCGTTGCTGATGGCGCAGCCGGGCGCTCTCGGTGACAAACGTCTGACAGCCGCAGCGGAGCGGGCATTCGACAAGCTGGTGGCGTCATTGTCGCCGGCGATGCGGCTGCAGGCAGAGGCGATGCGGGCGCGGCTGTATATCGATCCCACGGGGTGGCGGCCGGGCGGCGAAGACGGGTCGGCGCTGCCGGTGGTGCAGGAGGCGCTGGCGCGGGACGCGAAGCTGACGTTCACCTACAGCAAGCTCGACGGCTCAGCGCGGACGCGGACGGTCGAGCCGCTGGGGCTGGTGAACAAGCAGACGGTGTGGTATCTGGTGGGGCGCGCGCCGGAGGGCATGCGAACGTTTCGCGTCTCGCGCATGCGGGAGCCGGTGGCGCTGGCGCTGACCTTCGAGCGGCCGAAGGGGTTCGACCTGGCGCGCTGGTGGCGGCAGAGCACGGAGCGTCTCCGGGCGACGAAGGAGCGGTACGCGGCGACGCTGGCGCTGGCTCCGGAGGCCGTGGTGTCGATGGAGCCCTGGATCGCGATGCGGCCGGTCGAGGTGCGCGAAAAGCTGCGGGCCGGCTGGAAGGCGGTTGCGATAGAGTTCGACAGTGCCCATGCGGCGCGGTTTGTGACCCTCGGGCTGGGGTCGGGTGCGCGGGTGCTGGCGCCGGAAGGCCTGCGGAGAGAGGTGGCCGCGGAGGTGGTAAGGATGAGGCGCAACCCTACGCAGTGACGGCAGCGGCGACCGACTGCAGACCGCGTGCTTCAATCTCGAATTCGCGAATTTTGTATTTTTGAATTTTGCCGCTCAGCGTGGCGGGGAATTCATCCACAAAGCGGATGTGCTCCGGGATCTTGAAGTAGGCAATCTGTTCGCGGCACCAGTCCCGGATCTCGGCCTCCGTAGCAGACTCACCCGGGCGCAGCCGCACCCAGGCGCAGACCACTTCGCCGAGCCGTGCGTTGGGAATGCCGACGACCTGCACCTCGCTGATCTTCGGATGGGTGTAGAGGAACTCCTCGATCTCGCGCGGGTAGATGTTTTCGCCGCCGCGGATGATCACGTCGCGGGAGCGGCCGGTGAGATGGATGCAGCCGTCGTCGTGCATCACGCCAAGGTCGCCGGTGTGCAGCCAGCCGTCACGGTCGATGGCAAGGGCAGTGGCCTCAGGCTCGGCGTCATAGCCTTTCATGACCACGTAACCGCGGGCGCACACCTCGCCCTGTTGTCCGACGGGCAGGGTGGCGCCGTCGGACGCGGAGACGATTTTGATTTCCGTCTGCGGCATCGCGCGTCCGACGGTGTTCACGCGAATCTCAATGGGGTCTTCGGCGTCGGACATGGTGACGACGGGCGAACTTTCCGTCTGACCGTAAGCGATGACCAGCTCGCCGATGTGCATTTCGGTGAGCACGCGCTTCATCAGCTCAATGGGGCAGGGCGCGCCGGACATCATGCCGGTGCGCAGGCTGGTGAGATTGAAGGAAGCGAAGTCGGGAAGGCTGAGCTCCGCGACGTACATGGCGGGCACGCCGTAAACGGATGTGGCACGATCGGCGTGCACGGCCTGCAGGGTCGCGCGGGGGTCGAAGGTCCAGTTGGGGAAGAGGAGAGCGGCGCCGGTATTCAGAGCGGTCATCGTTCCGATCACACACCCGTAGCAGTGGAACAGCGGCACCGGGACGCAGATGCGGTCCTGCTCGGTGTAGTGGAAGCCCTGAGCCAGGAACTGGCCGTTGTTCACGATGTTGTGGTGGGTGAGCATCACGCCTTTGGGCAGGCCGGTAGTGCCGGAGGTGTACTGAATGTTGGCGACGTCCGACGGGAGGACCCGGTCCGGCAGATGACCTGGCGCATCGAGCAGGGCAGGCCACTCGGGCGAGTCGAAGACGACGGTGTGTTCAAGGGCGAGCGAGAGGCCGTGGCGGGCGCGGTCGAGGATCGCGGAGTAGTCCGCGCGCTTGTCGTGGCTCCAGAGGAAAAGGGCTTTCATGCGCGAGCGCGCGAGAGTGTACTGCAGTTCGTGGGAGCGGTAGGCGGGGTTGACGTTGACCAGGGCGGCGCCGGCGCGAGCGCAGCCCATGTGCAACATCACCCACTCAAGGCAGTTGGTTGACCAGAGTCCGACGCGGTCGCCGTGGCGGATGCCGAGGGAATAGAGGCCGCGGGCGACGCGATCGGCTTCTTCGCTGAGCTGCGCCCAGGTCAGGCGGCGCTGCTGGTGGCAGGAGACGACGGCGTCGCGGTCGGGAAAGCGCGAGGCGGTGCGGCGGAGAAGGTCGCCGACGGTGACTTCGAGCAGCGGGCGAGCGGGACCGCGGGTGTGGCTCAAGGTAAGGCGCTTTTCGCCCGCGGTCGTCGGACAAACGTACACGGGGGCAGTGTACGAGGCGAGGCCGCGGACGGGCTGTGATGCAACGCACCAGGGAGGAGTTACAGGTGACGGGGTTACGCTTCCGGCGCGGAAGAAGAGTCCTGAGAGGCTGGCGAGAAGAGAGCATCGAGGACGAGCAGGATGCCGCCGACGACGATGGCGGAGTCGGCGAGGTTGAAGTCGGGCCAGTGGTAGTGGACGATGTGGACTTCGAGGAAGTCGGTGACAAGGCCGAAGCGCAGACGGTCCCACACATTGCCAATGGTGCCCCCGAGGATGAGGGCGAGCGCGATCGTGGTGCCGGTGAAACGGCGGCCGATACGGAGCAGGATAATGAGCACGACCGCAGCGGCAACGAGCGAGAAGCCGGTGAGGATCCAGTGCGTCAGGCCGGGGCGCGCGGTCTCCGTAAACATGGAAAAGGCCGCGCCGGGGTTGCGCACGTGGGTGAGGCGGAAGATGTGATCGATAACCGGAATGGCATCGCCCTCGGGAATGTGGCGAACGATCCACGCCTTGGAGAGGCGGTCGCAGAGCACGATAAGGGCGGTAAGGCCGAGGAGCCAAGGGCGGCGATCGCGGTGTGCGCGGGGGCGTGCGTCGGGATTCGTGCTCATCGGGCGCCCTCGACGTAGCCCATCTGGGCAAGGGCATTTTCACAGCGGCCGCAGACCGACCATGGAGCATCGGCAGCCGGGACCTGCGGCGTGACAGACCGGACGTGCAGCGGGGAGTCGTCGGGGTAGTAGTTCCAGCAGCGGTTACATTTGGTGCCGGCGGCCGGAAGGACAGTAGGTTCAACGTCCGACTTTCCAGGTGAAACGGTCGAAGTTGAGGGTTTCACGTCAACCTGCGAGACATTGAGCAACTCTTTTAGGCTCGCTTTATATTTACCGAGCAATTCTGAATCCTGAGCCATTGCAGCAACTTGCACGCTGGCCTCGAGCCCCTTGCCGATCTTGCCCGCTTTGCGGTCGGTTTCGAGCGCCTTGAGCACCTCGTCGCGGATCAGCAGCAGCCTGCTCCAGTCTTCAAGCAGCGCCCGCTCAGCCGCTCCCAGCTCCTCCGCCTTCGGGAAATGGGCCAGGTGCACGCTTCCCGCTCTGTCGGACACCGCCGGCAGATACTGCCAGACCTCGTCGGACGTGAAGGTGAGGATGGGGGCGACGAGTCGGACAAGAGCCTCGGCGATCCGCCAGAGCACCGTCTGCGCCGAGCGGCGCTCGAGGCTCCGCGGCGCGAATGTATAAAGGCGGTCCTTGAGGACGTCGAGATAAAAAGCGCTGAGCTCGACGATGCAGAACTCGTTGATGGCCTGGTAAGCGCGATGGAACTGGAAGTCGCCGTACCACCCGCCCTGGCCGTCGATCCCGGAGACCTTCTCGACGAGCTCGCGAGTGCGGGCGAGCATGTAGCGGTCCAGCGGCAGCAACTCCGTGTCGGACACGGCGTCGGACGCAGGCGTGAACCCCGCCAGATTCCCCAGCAGGAAACGGAACGTGTTGCGCAGCTTGCGGTAATTGTCCGCCAGACGCTGCATGATGTTCTCGCTGTTGACGACGTCTTCGCGGAAGTCGACCGAGGCGACCCACAGGCGGACGATCTCCGCGCCCAGCCGGTCGGCGATGTCAACGGGATCGACACCGTTGCCGAGGGATTTGGACATGGCGCGGCCCTGCTCATCCAGCGTCCAGCCAGCGGTGCCGACCATTTTGTAGGGCGTGGCGTGCTTTTGTCCGACGCCGACCGAAGTGAGCAATGATGTGTGAAACCAGCCGCGGTACTGGTCGCCGCCTTCAAAGTAGAGGTCGGCAGGTGGCTCAAGGCCGGGCTCGGCCTCCAGCACCGCGTGCCAGCTCGATCCGGAGTCGAACCAGACGTCGAGAATGTCGGTCTCGCGGCGAAATTCCGTTCCGCCGCAGGTGGTGCAATGCGCGCCGTGGGGCAGCAGAGCATCGGGCGCGGCCGTGTGCCAGACCTCGACTCCTTCCTTTTCAAACAGCTCCAGCACGCGCTGGTTCAGGACGCAGTCCGAGAGCGGCTGATTGCACCGGGAGCAGAGAAACACCGCGATGGGCACGCCCCAGACGCGCTGGCGGGAGATACACCAGTCCGGGCGGCTGGCGATCATGTTGGCGATGCGTTCTTCGCCCCACGCCGGATCCCATTTAACGCTGCTTTTGATCTCGTCCAGGGCGCGCTGGCGGAACGTCGTCGCCTTCCCGTCGACTTCCATCGGGTGATCGATGTTGATGAACCACTGCTCAGTGGCGCGGAAGATGACCGGGTGATGGCAGCGCCAGCAGTGGGGATAGCTGTGGTAAATGTCCGACCGTCCCAGCAGCGCGCCGCGCGAGGCGACCAAGTCGATGATGGGCTGGTTGGCCTCGAAGACGGTCTTGCCGTCGTATTCAGGCAGTCCGTCGCGGATGCGTCCGGCATTGTCGACGTGGCAGGTCTGGTCGAGACCGTAGCGCGCGCCGGTATAGAAGTCGTCGGCGCCATGGGCAGGCGCGGTATGGACGGCGCCGGTGCCCTGGTCGGCGGTGACGTAGTCGGCAAGAACGCCGAGGATGGAGCGGTCGAGAAACGGATGCTGAAAGGTCGCGCGCTCGAGCACGGCGCCTCTAAACGTGGCGATCGGCACCGCGGCTTCAAGGTTGCAGGCTTCGCGGACCGAGGGAGCCAGCGCCTGGGCAACGATATAGACACGGTCGCTGGCCTTGTCCTCGAGAGCCACATACTCGAAATCCGGGTGGAAAGCGACGGCGAGCGAGGCGGGCAGCGTCCAGGGGGTCGTGGTCCAGATGATGGTGGCGACGCGTTTGCCCGCCAGCGCCGGGTCCAGCGCGCCGGGATCGCTGGTGAGGTCGTAACGCACGTAGATGCTGGGGCTGGAGTGCATCTCGTACTCGATCTCAGCGTCGGCCAGGGCGGTCTGGTCGTGGATGCACCAGTAAACCGGCTTCAGCCCGCGATAGACGAAACCGTCCTCAAAAAAGCGGTAAAACGTCTCGAGAATGCGCGCCTCGTACGCGCGCGACATGGTGGTATAGGGGTCATTCCAGCGCCCAAAAACGCCGAGGCGGACGAACTGGCTGGTTTGCAGATCGATATACGTCTGGGCGTACTCGCGGCAGTGGCGGAGGAACTCGGCCGGAGGCATCGACAGCTTCTTCCGGCCGAGCTTTTCGTCGATTTTGATCTCGATGGGCAGGCCGTGGCAATCGAAGCCAGGGACGTACGGAGCGTCGAAGCCCGCCATAGTTTTTGACTTCACGATGAAGTCTTTAAGGCACTTATTGAGCGCATGGCCCAAATGGATGGGCCCGTTCACGTATGGGGGACCGTCGTGAAGGACGTAGCGCGGTGCGCTTTTTCGCGAAGCGCGGATCTGCTCGTACAGCCCGGATTGCTTCCAACTCAGGAGGCGCGCCGGTTCGCTCTGCGGCAGGCTGGCCTTCATGGGGAAGTCGGTACGAGGCAGGGCGAGGGTATCTTTCAGAGCAACAGGCTTCGGGTCGCCGGAGGGCGGCGCAGAGGACATCGTTTCTCCAACTTGCGAGATGGAATGACGCAAAGTTCATTGTATCCGCTGAGACTGCAGTAACTTCCTGCGAGATGGCGCGTCTATGAGAGGAAGGAGAATAGCAGGCGATTTTTAGAGGGGGAGCCGCATCTCAGCAAGTGCAGCAACGTCCCCAGGGCGAGACAGAGAGGGCGGCTGTCATTGATAATCAGGAGAAGCCGGATGGCGACCTCCGGCGAAAGAGCACATGGGGAATACGGTTTTGACGTCTCCGCATCTGGTACCGGACACAACTCGAATGAATGACCGACAGGCTGAGCTTCCGCGCCTTGGCAGCCTGGAAGGTGTGATCGAGGAACCGATCTGGAAAACGCTGTTCGGCGGGATTGTGGACGCGTTGTTTCCGAAGAAGCTTCCGCCGCTGAAGCTGAGTTCGGTGCCGATCGCGGTCAGGGATCCTCTGGCGGTGAAGCGCAGTCCGGCGTCGAGCGCGCTGGCCTTCATCACCCATGTGGTCGTCATTGGGCTCATCCTGCTCTTTACCCTGGAGCAGTGGCATGAGCGGGCCATCCAGAAGAAAGTCGCGGTGGTGCCCGTGGATGTGGCGCCCTACATTCCGCCCTCGCCGATGAAGGACACCATGGGCGGCGGTGGCGGCGGCGGCAACCACGAGATTGTGGAAGCTTCCAAGGGCAAGCTGCCCAAGATGGCGAAGACGCAGATTGCGCCTCCGCAGATCCTGCGGCTGGATCATCCCAAGCTGGCCGTCGAACCGACGGTGCTGATGCCCCAGCAGATTAAGCTGCCGGATGCTGCCAACATGCCGAATATCGGCATGCCGCAGTCACAGCAGGTGGCCCTGCTTTCGCAGGGTGGCGGGAGCGGTTCGGGCTTTGGCAGCGGCTCAGGCGGTGGTATTGGGTCGGGCTCCGGCGGTGGCATTGGGCCGGGTTCCGGCGGCGGCTACGGCGGCGGAATTTACCATCCGGGCGGCGGCGTCTCCAACCCCGTTCTCGTTTACGCGCCCGATCCGGAGTTCTCTGACGAAGCGCGTCGCGCCAAGTACCAGGGCGTCTGCGTGGTCGGCCTGATCGTGGACTCCCAGGGCAATCCGCAGCGCGTGCATGTGGTGCGGCCGCTGGGCATGGGTCTGGACGAGAAGGCGATGGAAGCAGTCCGCCAGTACAAGTTCAAGCCGGCCACCTACCAGGGACATGCCGTCCCGGTCGAGATCAACATTGAGGTGAACTTCCGGATCTATTGATCGTTGATTCGGAAGCAGCAGGACCCTCGCAGCCAAATCGGGCGCGAGGGTCTTTTGCGTTTGGGGCCTGGCCGCCCGGGTGGACGCGCTTCGCGCCACGAGAGCTGCTCGGCAGGAATCCAAGCCCCACGATCATGCGCGATCACTCAGCGCTTCGACCACCGCGCCACTGGAGCTGGTGTGCAGTGGAAACCGGCGGCGGGCATCCTACGTAGTAAACGTTGAAGGAGAAAAAACAGCATGACCCCCCAGGAAGCGCAGATGCTCGACGACCTGGTCCGCAAGGTCGAAGGGACACAACTCACCGAAAAGGATCCGGATGCGGAAGCGCTGCTCAAGGACGGCCTCGCACGAGATCCGGACGCAATTTACAAACTCGCGCAGACGGTTCTCATTCAGAACCTGGCGCTGGAGCAGGCCCACGCCCAGATGCAGCGCATGCAGCAGCAACTGGCGCCGCCGCCCCAGCAGCCGCCGGCGCGGGCGACGAGTTTTCTAGGAGGGTTGCTGCATCACAACGCGCCGCAGGCAGCTCCGCCCTCGGGTCAGTGGCAGAACGTTCCCCAATACCCGCAGGGCGCGCCGCCTAACTATCCTCCGCCGCCGGCTTACGCGGGCGGGTATGCGTCAGGCGGAGGCGGAGGCTTTTTGCGCTCCGCGGCTACGACCGCGGCCGGTGTAGCCGGCGGGATGCTCGCCTTCCAGGGAGTCGAGTCGCTGCTGCATGGCGGATTCGGCGGCGGGTATGGCGGATTCGGTGGCGGAATGCCGGTGGAGGAGACCGTCGTCAACAACTACTACGGCGATCCGTCGCAGCAGGGTGCGGATCCGAATGCGATCCCAGGCCCGGATAAGCAGCCGCAGGGTCCATATGAGGCAGGAACACAGGATCAGGGGGACGCGCAGGGCTATCTGGATGATTCCGGCGCGTCGGACATGGGCGGCCAGGACAATGGGCAGGACGACGGTCAGGATGCCGGCCAGGACTATGCCGATGACTCCGGCGGCGGCGATTTTGGCGGCGGGGGCGACGACGGGGGCGACTTGGTATAAGAGCAGCCTGGAACCGGTCGGCCGTAGCCTGTGTCTCGGCCTTCAGCCCGAGGCGCGCAGCGACTCGACTACAGCATCGTGGAAGGCTGGGCGCACCTCGCGGATCGCCTCGTTGGAACGATCGGGCCAGGTGCGGTTGGTGAGCAGGACGACGGCGAGGTTCTGGTCGGGATCGATCCAGAGCGAGGTGCCGGCGTAGCCCAGATGCCCGAAGGAGCGCGGGCCGAAGAAGCGTCCCGAGGAGGACGGCTCCGTGGGCACATCCCAGCCAAGCGCCCGGGATTTTCCGTCGGACGTTGTCTGACGCGCGGTAAACAGATCGATCGTCTCCGGGCGAAAAAGCTGAGAGCCGCTCGCGGTGCGCCCGCGCTCCATCATGCACTGCGCGAAGCGCAGCAGATCCTCAACATTGGAGAAGACACCGGCGTGCCCGGCGACTCCGCCCAGCAGAAACGCGTGCTCATCCTGGACTTCGCCCTGGATCACCCGGCCACGGAAGATGCGGTCGTCTTCGCTGGGCGGGATCAGGGACCGATCCGCCGGGGACGGGCTGAAGCGAGTGTGGGCGAGCCCGAGGGGAGTGAAGATTTCGCGCGCGCAAAAGACATCCAGCGGTGTGCGGGTCACAAGCTCAATGACCTTGCCGAGCAGGATGAAGCCAAAGTCGGAGTACTCAGTGCGGGTGCCGGGCTTCGCTTCCAGCGGCAAGTGCAGGATGTCGCGGAGCAGGGCATCCGGTGTCCCGCTGTTGCGAAAAAGCGGAGCCCACCCGACCATGCCGGAGCTGTGCGCGAGCAGCATGCGCAGGGTGACGCGCTCTTTGCCGCTGCCAGGCGCCATGCCGATGACGAAGCCGGGAAGGATGTCGCCGAGGCGCGCGTCCAGATCGAGCTGGCCGCGATCGACCAGCAGCATGGCGGCTGCGGTGGTCGCAACGACCTTGGTGACGCTGGCGAGATCGAAGACGGTGGATAGGGAGACGGTCGGCGCGCCGGGCTCGTACGTGAAACGGCCTGCGGCGTTAACGGCGACGACGGCGCCATTGTGAAGCACGCCCCAGGCAGCGCCGGGGAAAGCGTGCCGGGCGATGGCCTGGTCCAAAATGGCGCGCGGCGCCCCCTGGAGGACGCCCGCGTTCTGGCTTGCCCCGGCGATGCCGACCGAAGTCATGCTGACAGGGTAACCCGAAGTGGCCCGGGAAGACTGTATCGGCAGTCACGGTGGCGAATAAGGACGGGGAAAAAGGAGGCGCCGCCTGCCGCGCAGATCTTCTCGCTCCCTTCCGGTCAGGTGCGACATCTATACTGGGTTGCTGACGCTGTGAACGAACCGCATTCCCCAAGGCAGCCCACATGCCCATCGCCCTCGATTTCTTCCTCAAATACGGTTATGCGGTCGTGTTGCTGTGGGTCCTGACGGAGCAGCTGGGATTCCCGATTCCGAGCACGCCCCTGCTGCTGATGGCAGGCACCCTGACCGCGACGCACCAGCTGAATCTGCCGCTGGTGTGGGCGGCGGCGCTGGTAGGCAGCCTGATCGCGGACACCGTCTGGTACATCTTCGGGCAGCGCTACGGGGCGGCGGTGGTGCGCCTCATGTGCCGGCTCAGCCTGGAAAGCTCGGCATGCGTGCGCAAGACGGAGGGCTACTTTACCCGGCGCGGCCCCGCGGCGCTTCTGGTGGCCAAGTTCATTCCAGGGCTGGGATCGGTAGCGGCTCCCATTGCCGGGCAAATCGGGATGGGCTATGGCAGGTTCCTGCTCTTCGACGCCGGTGGCGTGCTGCTGTGGGCCATGACCGTGACCCTCGGCGGCTACTTCTTCGGAGACCTTCTCAGGCGGAACCCGCACGCGCTCTCGTGGACGCTGCATTTCTTCGGGCTTTTGTTTGCGCTGCTCTTTGTCGGCTTCCTGGTGTGGCGCATGCTGCAGCGGCGCGCCTTTCTCCGCTCGGTACGGATGGCACGACTGGAACCGTTCGACCTGAAGCGCATGCTTGACGACGGGCAGAAGGTGTTCATCGTGGATCTGCGCCACCCGCTCGACTATCTGCCCGATCCGCGGACCCTGCCGGGCGCGCTGAGCCTGACGCCGGACAAGCTGGTGGAGCAGACGGATAGCATTCCGCGCGATCAGGAGATCGTGCTCTTCTGCACCTGCCCCAGCGAGGCCACGGCGGCCAAGATGGCTCTCCAACTGCGCCGGATGGGGATTTACCGGGTGCGGCCGCTGCGCGGTGGCTACGACGAATGGAAACGGCTGGGGTATCCCCTGGTGGACATCACGGCCCAGAGCGCTCCGGCAGCGTAACCATCAAAGGCTGCGCAGCCGGTCGCAGGCGCGGGCCAGGTCTTCGTCCCGTTTGGCGAAGCAGAAGCGCAGCAGGTTCTCTCCCCGTCCATTCGCAAAGAAGGCGGTGCCGGCAACGGCGGCGACTCCGGTCTGCAGCAGGAGATTCCGGGCTTTGTCGCGGGCGGTCGCGCCGGGAATTCTGGTCACATCCGCGAGCACATAATAGGCGCCCTGCGGAATCGACGGCTTGAGTCCGGCGTCGGCAAGAGCGGAGCACAGCATGTCGCGCTTCGCCTGGTATTCGGTGGAGAGTCCCGCGTAGAAACTGTCGGGCAGCTCGAGCAGGCCGGCTGCGGCTCCGTGCTGAAAGGGCGACGGGCTGCAGACGTAGGTGAGGTCGTGGAAGTAAGCGATGGCGCCCATCCAGCGCTTGTCCGCGACCAGGTAGCCCACGCGCCACCCGGTAATGCTGAACGTTTTGGAGAGGCCGGAGATGGTGATGGTCCGCTCGGCCATGCCGGGCAGCGTGGCCAGGCTGATGTGCCGCGTGCCGTCAAAGACGAAGTATTCGTAAATCTCGTCGGTCAGGACGAAGAGGTCATGCTCCTGGGCGAGGGCGGCGATGAATTCGAGTTCCTCGGCGGTAAAGACCTTGCCGCAGGGGTTCGACGGCGAGTTGATGACGATACCGCGGGTGCGGGGCGTGATCGCCGCGCGAAGAGCATTGAAGTCGAGGCTCCAGTCCGGCGCGGTGAGCGGAACGCTGGCGGCGTTGACGCGCAGGGCGCGCAGCGTGTTGAGGTGGTAGCCGTAAAACGGCTCGAAGAGGACGACTTCATCGCCGGGATCGAAGAGCGCAATGCACGCAGCATAGAAACCCGCCGTCGCGCCCGAGGTCACGAGGATTTCGCCGTCGGGATCGGCAGTCATCCCGTTGTGGCGGGCGAGCTTGCTGGCAATCGCCTGGCGCAGCGTAGCAATGCCGTCGAGGCGCGTATAGATGTTGTGGCCCTGAGCGATGGCTTCGATGGCCCGGGCTGCGACTGGCCGCGGCACCTCGGTATCGCAGACGCCCTGGGCGAGGTTGATGCCATTGACACGTTCGCATTCAAGGGACATGGCGCGAATTTCCGACTGCACCATGCCGGGGGAGATTTCGCTGAGACGCAGCTTGTCCGCTACAGCGCGCATGCGTCACGTTTACCACAAAGAAACGCCGATTTGCCAATCATGAGCGCGGTGCGCCATCCGGCGCTCGCGCGAGATCGGCTATGGTGAGTGCATGGACATTGTGCTGACTCCCGTGCAGGCGCGCGTGCTTGGTTCTCTGATGGAAAAGGAAGCAACCACGCCGGAGTACTATCCGCTCTCGCTAAATGCGCTGGTGAATGCCTGCAACCAGAAAAACAATCGCGAGCCGGTGATGCAGCTCAATGAAGAGGAAGTGCGCATGGCCCTGCACCGCCTGCAGGATCAGGGCCTGGCCGGTCCGGCCCGTGGCCTCGATAGCCGGGTAACCAAGTACGAGCACCACCTGCAGGAAGTCTTCAACTTCACCCGCGGCGAGGCGGCCATAATGTGCGTACTGCTGCTGCGCGGACCGCAGACCCCGGGCGAGCTGCGCGGCCGATCGGAACGCATGCACCGCTTCGAGGAGCTGGACGACGTTCTCTCCGCGCTGCAGAAGCTCATGCAGCGCGAGCCTGCCCTGGTGGTGGCTCTGCCCCGCCAGCCCGGCACGAAAGAGATTCGCTATGCGCATCT
This sequence comes from Acidobacteriaceae bacterium, assembly GCA_049585375.1. Lineage (GTDB taxonomy): Bacteria > Acidobacteriota > Terriglobia > Terriglobales > Acidobacteriaceae > Palsa-343. Next base: position 1,867 of record JBAUZR010000099.1, on the reverse strand, counting down.
GCTGTCGGGCGAACCGGAAGCCGGGACGGCGCCGGTCCCGCGCGGATCAGAAAGCGCGGAGACGGCGGATGCCGAACGCCTGCTCCGTCTCGAAGCGGAGGTGGCGCGCCTCCGCGAGGAACTGGATGCGGTGAAGGCGGAACTGGCCCGGCTGAGTGGAAGCGAGCCTCCTACTCAGCCTTCGAGTGTCTAGCCGCCCAATTCAGTGGCGGAAGTGCCGCATGCCGGTAAAGACCATGGCGACGCCCAGACGGTCGGCAGCGGCAATCACTTCGTTGTCACGAACCGAGCCACCAGGCTGGATGACCGCAGTCGCCCCGGCCTGGGCCACGGTTTCCAGTCCATCGGGGAACGGAAAGAAGGCGTCGGAAGCAGCGACGCATCCGGCCAGGGACAAGACCGCCTTCATCGCGCCAAAGCGCGCAGCGTCCACGCGGCTCATCTGTCCGGCGCCCACGCCGATGGTCTGGTTGTCCCGCGCATAGACAATGGCGTTCGACTTGACGTGCTTGCAGACCTTCCATGCGAACAGCAGCGAGGCCAGCTCCTCCTCAGTCGGTTTGCGTTGCGTGACCATCTTCAGGTCCGCAGCGGCCACGCGCCCGTGATCGGCATCCTGGAGCAGCAAGCCGCCGGAAACCTGCTTCACAACCCGCTTCGTCTGCGAGGGCTTCACGATCACCAGCCGCAGGTTCTTCTTCGCGCCGAAGCGCGCGCGGGCTTCCGGACTGAATGCCGGAGCGGCGATCGCCTCGACAAACAGAGCCGCCATCTCTTCGGCAGTATCGCCGTCGATTTCCCGATTCACGCCGATTACGCTGCCAAATGCGGATACCGGATCGGTGGTGAGCGCTTTGCGGTAAGCCTCGAGAAGGTCGCCGCCAATGGCCGCGCCGCACGGGTTGGTGTGCTTGATGATCGCCACCGCGGGCTCATCGAATTCCTGGGCGAGATCCCAGCATGCGTCCAGATCGACGAGGTTGTTGTAGCTGAGTTCCTTGCCCTGGAGCTGCTCCGCACCGGCGACGCCGTTGCGCGAGCCGTCCACATAGAGCGCCGCCCGCTGATGGGGATTCTCTCCATACCGAAGCATCTGTCCCAGAGGATCGTTGATCCGCAGAGCCTGCGGAAACTCGTCGCTGAAATGGGCAGCCTGTCCGGGGTCGGCGTTTTCAATGCGCTCGAGTGTGTTGGCAATAGCCGTGTCATAGGCGGCGGTGGCGGCAAAGGCCTTCTGCGCCAGACGCCAGCGGGTTTCACGGCTGAGCGCCCCCTTGTGCTGGTCCAGTTCGTCGCCGAGCGCCGCATAGTCGGCGGGCGCGGTGACGATGGCAACGTCTTCGAAGTTCTTGGCGGCGGAGCGGACCATCGAAGGACCGCCGATGTCGATGTTCTCGACGATCTCGGCAAAGGGCACGCCGGGCTTCGCAGCCGTCTTCTCGAAGGCGTAAAGATTCACAACCACCATATCGATGGGCTTGATCCCTTGACTCTCCACCTGGGTGCGATGCTCGGCGTCTCCGCGTTTATAGAGGATGCCGCCGTGGACCTTGGGATGGAGCGTCTTCACGCGGCCGTCAAGCATCTCCGGGAACCCGGTGAGATCGGCGATATCGCGGACGGCGAGACCGGCGTCGCGCAGCGCCCGGGCGGTGCCACCGGTCGATATCAGTTCGACGCCATGGCCGGTAAGGCGCTGCGCAAACTCCACCAGACCGGACTTATCGGTGACGCTTAACAGGGCGCGGGTAATCTTTCTTTCACTGGACGAGGGATTTTCACTGCTCAAGGAATGTCTCCGGAGGTGCCCCGGCGTGCGGGCGTATGAAAGAAAAATTGTAAACAAATGAAGAGGGCTTGGTTGTGC
>JBAUZR010000098.1:0-4761 GCA_049585375.1 Acidobacteriaceae bacterium | reverse complement strand
GAGGAGTACGTCGCCTGGATCAGCTGCAGACCCTCTTTATGGACGAACGGCAGGTCGGAACTCGGTGTCCCATCGAGCATAGCCTCGTCGATCGCTTCCTGCGGCGTCTGGAAAACGTGCGTCGCCTGATTGTGACAATCCATGCAATCCATGGTCCGACGCACGCCTTTGACGGGGCCCTTCCAGTCGGAGCTGACGTACTCGGTTTTGGAGCCGTCCGGGTTAGTAGCGGTTACGGAAATGATGGTCTGTGCTTCGTTGTCCGTCGCTACGTATTCGAAGTTGTTGAGATGATGGCCATGAATGCCGGTGCGATGTGAAACCGAGTCGACGCCGCCCAGATGAAGGACGAGCACGGTGCGCGTCATGGAACTCTTGTCATCGTCCCCAAAAGTGGTCTTGACCAGGAGCTTCTCCCCGATAAAGCGCGTTGGCGAGTGGCACGCTTCGCAGGTTTCCCGCGCCGGCCGCAGGGCATTCAGATTGGCGCGAATCGGAGTCGGCCAGGTGTGGAACGTAACTTCCACAAGCTGCTTTGTTCCGTTCACCTTTGCGTGCACATAAGACTTCATCCCCGACCCGACATGGCACTGGACGCACTCCACATGGGAGTGCGGCGATTCCTGATACGCGGTCCATTGCGGCGCCATCACGTGGCAGGATTGCCCGCAGAAATTCGGCGAATCCATGTATGAGACGCCGCGATAAGTCGCGGTGCCCATGATGACGAAATTGATAAACGTCGCCAGGACCACAATTTCAATTCCGCGTCGGAAAACCGGGTTGCGGAGATCGATCTGCGGGTAGACCGAAGGCACCTGACCCGCCGCCAGAAGCTGCCGGCGTCGGAACGAAATACCGATCGGGATCAGAATCAGCCCGACGATGAAGAGCCCCGGCAGAAACAGGTCCAGAACGATTCCGATATACGGGTTCGTCGGGCCGCCATGGCCGAAGAACGAGACTATCCAAAAGCCGATCAGAACAAACGCCGATGCGGTAGTGAGGGCACCACCAATCAGGCTCAACAGGTTATTGCCATAGAAGAAGAATGGCTCGAGCCAGTTCTCCCTCAGTCTGCGGAACAGCGGCATGGGGACCTCTTATTCAGCGAAGTAGGCTGTCAAAGTCAGTACGAGGAGCGTCAGGCCGATCATCATAGCCGTAAACCCCACGACTCGACTGAAATTTATCAACCACTTAGGGGGTGCGTCTGTGATCCTTGTCGCACCTCTTCCCTCCGCGATCATGCGCTGATATTCGTCCGGCCGACGGTTCTTGTACTCCTCCTCGCTTTCGCGCCCGGTGAAAATCACCATATCCATGGGGAAGCTGTCGGGCCGCAAATGGGTGTTCACGAAGTGGATGGAGAAGATAAACAGAATCGCCAGCAGGCCTTCTTCACTGTGGATCACCAGGGCGGCGTTCAGAGCCCATCCGGGCAGAAAGTGCGCGAAGAAGGGCGCAAACCACATCGCGTAGCCGGAGAAGCCAATGACCACCATCCCCCAGAACACCGCCCAGTAATCGAATTTCTCCCAGTAGGCATAGCGTTCAAATTTCGGCTTGGGCCCCAGGCCGAGGAACCAGCGCATATGGCCGAACAGATCCTTCACGTCTTTCCAGTTGGCGACCATGGAGGTCGGCCCCCAGAAGATGCTTTTGTCGCGCTTGAAGATACCGCGCGCGATGATTTCACGGATGTGGATAAGAAAGGCAAGCGTGAGGACCAGCGCGCAGAATTTGTGGAAGAAGAGAATGGTTCCAAACCCATCGACGGCTTTGGCTACCCGAATGGCCCATATAGAGCCACTGAACCGCATCATGAGGCCCGTGGCCGCCAGCACCAGAAAGGTGGTGAACAGGACCGCATGCAGATAGCGCTGCGCCAGCGTAAAGCGCAGGAACCAGCGCTCCGGGACCTTCGCAGCGGCGGGATCGGCCGCCAGCGCCACTTCCGGAACAGGAACGATCAGGACAGTCTCAGTTGGTTCAGGCACGTTTTCCTCCGTTAGCCGATCCATTGCTCGCTCGCGCCACCTGCGACCGGATCAGCCACAGCAGAGTGTGAATGAGGAAGAAAGTCAGCACGCTGGCCAGCAGCAGGTTCATGAACAGGCGTATGTAATACAGGGCTGGATTGAGCTTGCGATTGCGTGGGTTGGCATGCGGCTGGTACTTGACGAAGCTGGCGTTCGCACCGGCATGACACTTGCCGCAGGTCGTTACCAGATTGGCTTGGTTGATGGGCGAAGCCGGATCTGACGCAGGCAGAATCTCATGGGCACCGTGGCAGTCCCAGCAGCGGGCTGTCTGCACATAACCGCCCAGCAGACCAAGCTGGGAGTGAAAGGTGTCGCGATACGTCGAGAACTTATCGCGATGGCACGAGCCGCAAACCGGAGTGGACTGCATACGGAAGTCCGCCGAGGTGGGCTCGATGATGGCGTGGGCTGTGTGGCAGTCCGTGCAGACGGGGGCATCTTTGTTGCCGGCCGCGACCGCTTTGCCATGAATGCCCTTCTGATACTGCTCGTTGATGCCGACGTGACAGCTGCCACAGGTCGCGGCAACATTCGCGCGGAAGGTGGGACTCTTTGGATTCGTATGACTCAGAACGCCGTGGGAGCCGTGGCAACTGGTGCAATTGGCTGCGACCAGCAGGCCTTCCTTGCCCAGAGCGAATCCGTGAATGGAGTCGAGGTAAAGCGCGTAAACGTTCGGCAGATGGTACTTCTTTGCCATGGCCGCGTTGCCATGGCATGATCCACAGGTCTTCGGGATGTTCAGCGGATAAACGGGCGAAGCGGGATCGGTCTTGGCGACGATGGAGTGTGGGGCGCCATGACAGCTCAGGCAGGGGTGCTCACTGGCCTTCGCGTGGACGCTCCCCGCCAATCCCGCAGCTTCGTCGGTATGGCAGGTGTTGCACTCCACAACCGCGGCGTTGGCCGTGTGCGGATAGCCCTTGACGTTGGTATGGCAATCGGTGCACTTCAGGGAACCATGGATGCTGGCATGAAATTTGTCGGCGCTGACCCCGATGCTCTTGCCCGACGCATCCTGCATGGTGGGATCGCCGTGACAGGCAAGGCAGTCTGTTTGCGCGTGCAGCGGCCGCGCCGAACCTGTCAAAAGGAGCGCTGACGCGAGGATCGTCAAGCCAAAAGAAGCAAGAGTCTTCATACAAGCTCCGGGGTAGCGCCGTTCGTGGCGGCGGAAACCAGAGGTTGCCCCTTCCTCCGTCCCGCCGCACAACAACGGCGTGCGTTCCTTTCCGCTACTTCTGGAGAGTGCGGATGAAGGAAACAACTTCCTTGATCTGGGCATCGGTCAGTTTGCCGTTATATGCAGGCATTTTGCCTTTGCCGTCTTTGGTGATCGCGATGAGGGATGCTTCCGTCGCTTTAACCTGATCGGGAGCCTTGAAGGACGGGATCTTCATCATCTTTCCCATCGGCGTCGCGGCGGTCCCGTCCGGCCCGTGGCACATCGCGCACTTCGCTTTGTAGGTGTCGGCACCGGCACTCTGCGCAAAGGCAGGCGCCGCAATGGAGGCGGCGAGCAGGATCATTGCCGCGGTTCTGATGCGATGGTTCATGAGTGGTGCTCCTCCAGGGACCTTGCAAACTCCAGGGTCCTTGTCTCTGATAAAGCCTGCGGGCAGCGCCTGACTGTGATGCGCGATACAAATTGCCTCTTTGACAGGTCCCCACGCTCACCGCGGTAATCCGGCCCGGGCTATTTCATTTCGCCTGAGTCGGACCACCGGCAGCCTCATCCGGCTTCGTCGGTGCAGCGTTCGAAGATTGAGCCGCCGGCGCTGTATCTCCGTCGGGCTGCTCCCGAACTTCATGCTCCGGAGCGCGCCCGGTCAGGAACGTCCACTTCAGCGGGTAAACATCCGGATCGAAAATCACTGCATAGAAATGCCAGATCACGATGGCCGCGGTGGCCAGAATCGCCTCGTAGAAATGAATCGCGGTGCTGATTGCCAGAACCGACGCCGGGTGGGGCAAATGCGCGAGGATCCAGTCGTTGAGCCAGAGGAGAACGCCGGTGATGGCCATCACGGCCGTACCCCACACCAGCGCCCAGTACTCCGCCTTCTCGGCATAGTTGAAGCGCCGATAGCGCGGCAGCTGATCCCGCCGGCCGAGGTTGTATTCGACCGTCTGGACGGCCTCTTTGGCGTCGCGCAGGTCCGGAATCATATCTTTCAGCCAGCGGCGGCCGCTCTTCTTCATTGACAAATAGACGATGTGGTAGACCGAGGCTCCGATGAGCACCACGCCGGCGATGCGATGGATCCAGCCGCGGATGGGGTGGTGACGCTCCCAGCCCACCACTGGCGCAACCCAGAAGGCGTGAGGGAATTTGAGCGCGAAGCCGGTGACGACGAGGACGATGAAGCTCACCAGGAGAACCCCGTGCTGCGTCCGTTCGTTGAGGGCCAGACGCATTTGTCCCGGATGCTGCTGGTACTGCGCAAGCACGGCACGGGCCTTGCGACGCCAGTCGATCAGGTTGTGCAGCAGCATCAGCCCTAGTGTTACGGGGATCACGATGAAGTAGAAGACCTTGACGTAGTCCAGTAAGCGGCCGCCAGGCGTCGAGGACGACTGCACGTGCACCGGACCAATAGCGAAGCGACTGCCAGCATCCGTGTGGCACTGCCCACAGGTCTTGCTGAGATTGGCGTGGTTTACCGTGGAGCGTGGATCACTCGACGGGTAGATGTTATGAACACCGTGGCAGCTG
>JBAUZR010000097.1:0-8102 GCA_049585375.1 Acidobacteriaceae bacterium | reverse complement strand
GGTGGAGGGTGGGCGGGTGGAGGCGGAGATCGTGGAGTTGGAGTAGCAGGTACTCCCTTCACTGGCCGGCATAGTAGCCGTCGCGGGTCTGCACGAACAGCTTTTTGTCGTGGGGGACAGTCAGATCGACGCGGTGAAAGCCTGCGACGGCGGCCGATGCATCAGGTGTGTAGCCGAGGCGGTACTGGGAGCGGAGCTCTTCGGCGATCTGGGTATAAATGGAGGAAAAAGTCTGCTTGCCGGAGACTTCGAACATGCGGCCGCCGGTTTCGCCGGTGATCTGCTCGAGGATTTTCTTGCCGTCGACGTGACTCTCGCCGCCGCGCTGTCCTCCTCCGCGGGGGAAACCACCGCCAAAGCCGCCTCGACCTCCGAAGCCGCCGTGGCCGCCGTATCCATGCTGCTCGCCTTTGAAGTAGATGGCGTAGACGACGGTTTCAGCGCGCTGGGAAGCGGCGATGGCGGAGGCGAGGGTTTCCATGCTGCCGCGATCTTCGCCATCCGTTAAGACGATGACGGCTTTGCGGCCGTGCTGCTTGCGCATGAGCTGGTCGGAGGCGAGAAAGATGGCGTCGTAGAGGGTGGTACCTCCGAAGCGGTGACCGCCGTGATGGCCATAGCCGCCGTAGCCGGAGTTGTTGCCGGAGTCGGCGTCGTTGCGTTCGTCGGGTGGGGTGGTGCCCACCTGGTTGAGGGCTTCGCGCAGCTTTTGTGTGGAGCTGGTGAGGGGCTGGAGCAGCTCGGTCTCATGGGCGAACTGGATGAGGAAGGCCTGGTCGGGGGCGCGGTTGGGGGGCGCGGTCATCATCTGGTCGAGAAAGGCCTGGCTGGCGGAGCGTTCGTCGTCGAGGGCGCTGCGGACGGAGCCGCTGGTATCGACGAGCAGGCCGAGGGTGAGAGGCAGGTCATTGTCCTTGTCGAAGTAGCGGATGGTCTGGGGACGGCCGTCGACGGCGAGGGCGAAGTCGGCTTTGGTGAGGTTCTGAACCAGGGCGCCTTTTTTGTCGCGGACGATGACGGGCAGGTTGACCAGTTGCGCGTTGACAGTGAGCGTCGTTGGAGACGCGGCCGTCGTTTGCTGGGCACGCAGAGGTGTAACGGCTGTGGGCAGGGCGATACCGAGGGCGGCGCACGCAGCGAGTGGCAGAAAGCGCATGGCGTTTAGACGGAGGTTGGAGGGACGGAGTTTGGGGATGCCGGACGATCGAACGGGGCCGGGAAAGGCATCGTTTTCGATGGGCATCGTTTGGTTAGTTTGTTCATTCCATTGATGCGCATCGGTAACATCGATGGGGCAGCGGGTAGCTGGTGGCCGGTTCCTGGTTGCCAGTTGCCAGTTGCCAGTTCCCAGTTGCCAGTTGCCAGTTGCCAGTGGGATCAATCGCCGGATGTTTGAGGTGCATGCGGACTTCGCCTTCCATGGACAAAGGAAAAGCCCGCGCGCGGCGGGCTTTTTTCTTTTTTCACTCTATAAGTTCAGTATGGCAGGTTTGGGCGGATTTACTGCCAGATTTCCGCAGGTATTTTGGCGAGTAAGTCATTTTGTATCAGCGGCTGTTACTTTGGTTAGGGTATTGGGGGGCTTGACAGGATTTCCACAATTGGAAGAGAAGTGCGTAATCGAGGATGCGGAACGAGGCCACAGGCCACAGGCCACAGGCCACAGGCCACAGGCCACAGGAAAGCTAGCCGACGGGCCGGCGGTGGCGCAACCGGTGGGTCACGAATTTGTGGGCCATGGCGAGGAGGTCGTGGGCGATTTCCGGGGTGCAGTGGGCGAGGCGGATGAGAACGCCATCGTACCCGGTGTAGTGGTCGGGGGCGTAGTAGAGGTCGGGGGCTTCGGCGAGGAGGGCGGGGCGGTCGCGGCGGTCCATGCGGATGAGCAGGGAGTTAGGCTCGGCGGCTTTGTTGGTGGGGACGCAGGCCATGACCTGTCCGTGGACCTTGAGGGCGGGCGCGCCGAAGGTGGTGGACTCTTCGACGTTGGGGAAGGTGCGGCCGATGCGGAGGACCTGGGCGAGGGTGATCATGAATAACCGCGTCCGTGGCGCGTCAATATGAGTACAGCACGACCTGATGGCCCCACTGGTAGGCAATGTACGGTCCTGCCACGGCGCCGGGGGATCCGTTCTGGATGGGCCCCTGCCACACGATCGATCCGTCGGTGAGGGATTGAACCGTGTTGGTACCGCTGAAATAAACCTGGCTCGATGAGGGGAACTGCGCCTGGCTGGCGGCGGGCATTGCGTTCACGGGGAAGGTGGTGAGCACCGCGCCGGTTGAGCTATAGATGGAGGTTGTCACCTGGGTGGGGGTGCCGGCCGGCACGCTCCAGGCGAGGAGTCGGCCCGTGTCGATCCATCCCTCGGTAAAGCCTGGGACTGCGGTCGTCAACGTGCCGCTGTCGTTATAGAGATTGGTCGAATAAGTTCCGTCTTCGGCCTGGAGGACTGCACCCAGAAGGCTCCCATCCGGACTGAGCTGAAGCTCGTGAGAATTGCTGCTGGCCGACCACAGTGTCGAACCCGTGCTGACATCGATCACCTGCAGCGGCGATCCGAGTTCGGCGAGCACCTGGCCATTCGCGGCGAGGGAGAAATCGCCAGATATGCCGTAATCGTGGGTCAGGGTTCCCGAAGCAACCGAATACAGGCTCAGGTCGCCGTAAATGCTCCCCACGGCGAGAGTGCTCCCATCGGAGGTCAGTTCGATTGCAGCCGCCGGGAGGTCTTCAATGGTGCTGACCCGTGTTGGACCGGAGAGGTTCCAGGAGAGAATTTGCCCGCTGGCGGTCGCGACACTGACGAAGCCGGGAGAACCGGCGATGCTGAGCGCAGCGCCGTAACCAAAATAGGACGGCAATTCTGAGCCGGTAAGACCAGCGCCATCCTGGAGGGCCCCGGACGAATTCCCCATGACCCACTGTGTAGCCGAGGCGGCAGCAAATGTGTCGACGGCCGGAATGGGAACACCTATGCCTCCCAGGATGATTTGGGCTGGCGAAGTTCCGGAAAGGTCGATTAGCTCGACTACATCGGGGAATTGTGGGCTTCCGAACGCGGCCAGGGTGGTCCCGGAGAGAACATAAGTCGAGCCCAAAGACAGGTCATAGGTGACCGTCGGAGTCGTCTGGCCGACCTGATAGATCTGAAGAGCATCATCGTCCTGCTTTCCCGTGATCACATTGACGGTCGTGGTACACCACACCCACGAGCCCACGCCGGCAAGATTGTTGGTGGAAGGCAGCGAGAGAAGTTGCTGCTCGGTACCCGCGCTGGAATAGATCCAGACCGTGTTGGCTGTATTTGTGATGAACCTTCCGCCGTCGCCAAACCAGCTGGAGAACGTGCCGAGGTAGGGTGCGCTGGTGACCGATGATCCGCTGGGCACGCTGATCGTCTGGATGACGCTGGCGGCGGCAGGTCCATTGGCGATCTGGACCTGGCCGGGGGCGGCGAAGGCGATGGCCGAGGCGTAGTTGCCGGACTGGGTGAAAAGGTTCGCTCCCGAAGAAGACCAAGCGGTGAGGCCGGAGGACGAGCCGGTCACGATGTAGGAGCCATCAGTCGCGATCTTCCACCAGGAGGGGCTGGCGGGGATGGTGAACACAGAAGAGCCGTCGGTTTCCGACATCACCTGAATGCCGGAAGCGGTCGCGACGACAGCGAGGGATCCGGCCAAACCGATCTGATTGGCATCGGCGGTTATGGCATTGTCTCCGCTGGTGATGATGGCGTGGGTGGACGCGTCCCAAAGGACCCAGTGCCCACTGATGTCCTCGCTGAGGAGACGGTCGGCTGTCTCGCGAATCGCGAGGATCTGCACACCGTGGCCGAGTTCCAGAAGAGTCTTTTGGACCGGGGCGGTGACGGTAATCGTTACTGTGGCGGATACATTTCCTTTGGATGTGGGTCCCGTGACTGTGTAGACAGTTTGCGGGCTGGCCGCTCCTGGGGTTCCGGAGATTACCCCGTTATCGGGATTAAGAGTGAGCCCTATGGGCAGAGCCGGGGAAATGGAAAGCGTTCCGAGCACGGCGGTGATGGTGGGTATGTCCGCCGCGATGGCTCTTCCAACAAAGGCGTTAATGGTAGTTTGCGGGTAGCTGATTCCGGGCGGAGGCTGGGCTGCTGCCACGGCAATGGTCAGGGTTGAGGTTGTCGATCCCGCGCTGTTTGTGGCGGTTATGGTGTAGGTGCCGGAAGCGCTGGCCTGGGTAGGCGCGCCGGAGATGGAGCCGGTGGATGTGCTGAAGCTGAGTCCGGCGGGCAGAGCCGGCGCAATACTCCAGGTGGTCACCGTGCCTGAAACGGTGGGCGTATCGACAGAGATCGCGACGCCGACGGTGGCTACAATGCTGGTTTGCGGGTAAGCCAGGTGAACCGGGGGATTGAGCTGCTGGGTCGTGGTCGAATTTCCACCTCCGCCGCAGCCTGTAAAGAGGGCCACCACAAAAATGAAGGGCAGGAGCCGCCAAAACGTGCGGTTGCGTCGAGTTAACCTACACGCGGATGTTGGGCCCATTGCGCGACCTTCTTTCACCACCGGCTGCCGGAGTTCGGATGAGCGCAGGGATGTCGAAGTATATAAGTCGCGACCGTTGATGGGAGTTACACAATGGTAATGTGACCCGCGGGGTTGACGGCACGAAGGCCACAGGCTGCAGGCCGCAGGCCACACACAGGCACAGGCCGCAGGCCACAGGCCACAGGCCACAGGCCGCAGCCTGCGGGCCACAGGCTGCAGGCTGCAGGCCAGTTTCTGAATCCAGGCGGGGCCACTCTCCGCATGGAGAGCGGCCCCGTGAAGGATTAGTGGTTGTTCTGACCGGATGGGCCTGGATCCGGGACGGGGGACGAGAGTGAGGGGTTGAAGACAACGCCGGCTCCGCTGGTGGTGGAGCAGTTGCCTTTGCCGGGTCCGGCGGCGCAGCCCCAGAAATTCTGCGTGGCATCGATAGTGCCGGTGCAGAGAGGCGAAGTGGCGCCGTTGTCGAGCGCGCAAACGTTGGCAACGCCGGTTTTGCCGCCGAGGAGGTTGTTGAGGTGTGCGTCGACCTCAGTGGGCGCGTCGGCGGTGATGTCCTCATCCTCGTCGACGATGGTGTTGCCGGTGATGATGGTGCCGTAGATGGGGCTGCCGCCCTGGCCGCTGCTGATGTTGATGCCGGTGGGACCGTCGGTGGCGGTGTCATCGGTGTCTGCGCCGTTGTCGGCAATGAAGTTGCCGATGATCATATTGCCGTTCATGTCGTCAGCGGGCAAACCAAAGCCGGGACCGACGTGGGAGTGGAGGGAGACGCCGGGGATTCCATTGCCGATGAGCTGGTTGCCTATGATGACGTTCTGGGAGGTGCGGCCCTGTCCCTCTCCGTCGGAGAAGAGGCCGACGCCGGAGCCGCCGACGGTGACGCCGTTACGGTCGGAGATGTTATAGGCGACGGTGTTGTGGTAGACGCCGTAGTGCTTCGCGTAGGCGGGGGGCGTGGATCCCATGGGCGGATGGGAGGCGAGGACGATGCCGCATTCGGGCGGGTTGTCGACGGCGACATTGCCGATGAGCAGGTTGTCGTGGCTGGGGCCGGTGTCGTCGCTGATAAGGACTCCGTCGCCGTCCTGGGTAAACAGGTTGCCGGAGACCGTGGAGTGGGAGACGCCGCTGAGGTGGAGGCCTCCGCCACAATCGCCGCTTTCGTCGGTTTCATAGGCGGCCTGGCCTTTGCAGGCGGGGCCGGAGCCGAAGACGGGGCCGATCTGGTCGTTTTTCACGATGTGGTTGTTGCGGACAGTCACGTCGGCGGCGTTGACAACGACGATGCCCTCGTAGAGCGCATTCTTCACGGTGAAGCCGGCGATGGTGACGTTGGCGAGGCCGATGTTATCGAGGCCATCGACGAAGATGCCGTTGGCGAGGCCGGTGGCATCGATGACGGTCTTACCGGGGTCGTCGGACCCGAGGAGGGAGAGCGAGGTGCCGATGGTCACGTCTTCTTTGTAGACGCCCGGGAATACCTGGATCACATCGCCTTTGGCGGCGGCTTTGACGGCGGATTGAATGGTGGGATAGCAGCTGGGATGGTGGCTGGCAGCCACGCAGAGGGTGGAGGCTGAGGCGACGCAGGGAATGGCGGCGAGCAGGGCAACAAGGCCGGCGGAACAGCGCAGACGGGCGATGGCAGAGTGCATAGGAACCTCCTGGTGAGGGGGTCGAAGGCCTGAGCAGGGAGGAGCGGAGGGTGTTGGGACTGGGGGGAAGGCGGTTATTGTGCGCCGTGGGGGATGGGCGTGTCCAGAGGAAATGGGAGAGGGGTGCGGAATGTACTTCGCAATCAACAAGCGATGCGCTCGCAAGCCACTCTTTCCGCGACAGGGCCGCCGGGAGGCGCATTGCGCGTGCGGCGGTGCGTCCCGTGCATGCGCAGCGCACGGGCGAAGAGCCTCCTCAAAAGCCCATTTGCTCTTTGTGAATTGCGGGAAGGCTGAAGCCCAGTGTATTGTTTGCGCTTTCGGCACGACTGAAGTCATGCCCTGATACAAAGGCGTTCCGTGCCAGAGAGGGATTCACACAGGATCCCTGGCTTCGCTCAGGATGACACGTTTATCGTAAATAATTGTAAATAAATAGCATATATATTCATAATACCCTGTACAAAGTATGCACAGCCACGAAGAATCAGGGGCTTGCGCGGAAAATCTGCACGGAATCTGCACAGAACGCATCGAAGCATGCAGAGCAAACATGGCGTTCGTTACCGAAAAATCGGAACTCAAGCCAGGATTGATTCTCTTCCGCCGCGGCGACGTGGAGCATCGGATGTGGTATTGCCGCATGAAGATGCCGAAGGCCGACCGCTACAAGACGGTTTCGCTCAAGACGACCGATATCAACGTGGCGAGGGAAAAGGCGTTCGACCAGGATGCCGACATTCGATTTCGGATAAAGCACGACGTTCCGGTGTTCAATCGTCCTTTCCGTGACGTAGCGCGGGAGTACCTACTCACGCAGGAAGCACGTGCGAAGCGTGGAGAGATCAGCGCCGCACGGCCGAAGAAGCTGCGTGCCGTCATCGAGGGCACTCTAGATCGGTACGCAGGTTCAACCCAGGTGCACCTTATCGGTGACGAAAGCTGGGGCGGCTATCCGGCATGGCGACGGGAGAACGGCGCGGGGCGCAATCGGCGCAACGGCGTTCGTGAAGTTACCGCCGATATGGCGCAATCCTTTGCGGACCATGAATCCGTACGCCGCGCCAAGGTTCAGCACACCAGAGGCATCCGAATCCTGAAGCCGATTGCGGTCAAGCCTGCGGATGTTCGCGCGGTTCCCTTCATCAGCGATTCCACTATCCGCTTCGAGATGTCCATTTTCGGGGCGGTCATGAACTATGCAGTGAAGAAACGCTATGTTCCCGCAAGCCAGCGTTTCGACGAGCGCCCAAAGCTCAAGACGATGAGGCGCGACGAGTTCACGTTGGACGAGTACCGTAAACTTCACGCGGTCGGCCGCAAGTGGATTGCCGAAACCGACAAGCCGTCCAGCGTTTGGTATCGTACCGTCACCTACAACCTGATCCTGATTGCCTGCAATACAGGGATGAGGCCGGCGGAGATGAAAAATCTTCGTTGGCGCGACATCATGCCCGCAAAAGACCGCGAGGGGCGCGAGATCGTCGTGCTATTCGTGCAGGGCAAGGGCAAGTCGCGAAAACTGGTCGCGCCGAAAGGCGTCGGAGATTACCTGGAGCGCATCCGCGCAATCTCCAAAGCGACGGGGCCGGACGACAGAGTATTTACCAACGTCACAGGGAAGCCAGCAAAGAGTCTTTACACCAGTCTGATTGCAGACCTTTTGAAGGAAGCTAACCTGCGCGAGGGCACGCAAGGCGTGCCGCGCTCGACCTATTGCTTCCGGCACACCTACGCCACGCTTCGGTTGCAGGAAGGCGTGGATGTATATTTTCTCGCCGAGCAGATGGGAACTTCCGTCCACATGATTGAAACCCACTATGGACACGTGACCACCATCAAGCACGCGGACCGCGTGTTGCAGGGGATGGCGGGGTGGGAACTGCCGCAACCGGACTATAGCCAGACCAAAGC
>JBAUZR010000096.1:0-2072 GCA_049585375.1 Acidobacteriaceae bacterium | reverse complement strand
GTTGAAGACCGGAGGTTCGAAAGTGGCGAACAAGACATTCGTGGAAAAGGCTGCGGAGAAGGTTGGGTATGGCCTGGCGATGGCGGAAGACATGGCAGGTACAGTAAAAACGGCTATCGGTTCGGTGGCAGAGGCTTTGAAGAAATCACCCCCCAGGAAGGAAGCGAAGAAGGCGGTGAAGACGGCGGCCCGAACGACATCCACGAAGAAGGCTGCAAAAAAGTCTGCGGCTAAGAAGACTCCGGCCAAGAAGACTGTCGCAAAGAAGGCTGCGAAGAAGGCCGCAAAGAAGGCCGCCCGATCGCGCCGATAAAGGGCGTGGTCGGGACCGTGCTGAATGGCCAGCCGTAGATCGTTCCAACTCACGCTTTGTGTCCTCAGGATGACCGCGATGCGGACGTTTAGGGTTGCAGACTGCATCCGACAGAGCAGGAGGGATGATGCGACATAAGCTGCTGGAGAAGAGTCCGCGAACATATGCGGTGATTTTCGAGACGGGTGACGAGCTGGCGAGCGGGCTGAAGAAGTTCGCCGAGGACGAGAAGCTGACGGGGTCGAGTTTTCACGCGATCGGGGCGTTCTCGGCGGTACGGCTGGCGTGGTTCGACTGGGAGACGAAGGGCTACATGACGTCAGTGGATATGCAGGAGCAGGTGGAGCTGCTGTCGATGATCGGGGATGTTGCGCTCAACGAGGGGAAGCCGACGGTGCACGCGCATGTGACGATTGCGCGGCGGGATGGGACGACGAGGGGCGGGCATCTGCAGGCGGCGACGGTGCGGCCGACGTGCGAGGTAATTCTTACGGAGAGCCCGGAGGCGCTGCGGAAGCAGGTGGATCCGGAGTCGGGGCTGCCGCTGATTCGGGTTTAGGGAACCGGTGGCCAGTTGCCAGTTCGAGGCGTGAGACAAAAACTCATCGGTGGGGATTCTTTTCCGCCGCTGCGGCCTGCGTGCGCTTCGCTCGGAATGAGATTTCCTGCTAGTTGTCCCGGTTTTTGCGCATGTAGACTTCGAATTTTTTAGCGGCGCGGCGGCGTTTCCAGCGGTAGTAGCGGTTGCGGAGGCCGTAGACGGATTCGGAGCCGGCAAGGGCGAATCCGCGGCGCGGGGAGAATTTGATGTAGAGGTAGCCGAAGAGGGCGCCGCCGAGCTGGGAGAAGGCGAAGACCTTCTCCGCGGAGAAGAGCATGGCGAGGGCGATGAGTATGTAGACGGCGACGAGGTACTTCGCCTTGATCATCATCGGCAGGGGGAACATCATGAACTCCATGTCGGCATAGAGGACACCGAAGGCGATGAGGAGGCCGAAGATGCCGCCCCAGATACCGATGAGGGATCCGGAGGACTGAGGGAGGACGAGGTAGAGGGCGATGGTGGCGAGGCCGGCGCCGAGGACGGAGATGAAGAAGAGCTCGGCCATCCAGCGCGGGCCGTGGTTTTGCTCGAGGAAGCTGCCGAGGAACCAGAGAGAGAGGAGCTCGAAAGCGGTGTTGAGGATGCCGGCATGGATGATCCAGTAGGTGCCGAGCTGCCAGATCCAGCCGTGGTGGAGGACGAGGGCGGGATCGAGGGCAAGAACGCCGGCGATTTCGGCGGCGAGAAGCCGGTCGGCGACGCCGAGGATCAGCAGGATGAAGTAAGCGGCGAGATTCCAAAGGACGAGGCTGCGCGTGAAGCCGCTGAAGCTGGGGAAGCCGAGAATTCCACTGGAAATACGGGGCACGGAATTATTGTCTCATTGGGTGAGAGGGAGGCGTGGGGAGCCGGGAGGCGGGTTTCCCAGTCAAGCCAAATGCTGGCTTGACTGGGGCATCCAATGTCCGCCCCATCCTTCATCTTGTGGGCCAGGGGACGGCGGCGGGGCTGCGATGGCCTTTGGCGTCGACGGCGCGGACGGCGAAGATCACATTGTCTTTGGAGACGGGGATGGTGATGGAGTAGTGGCCGCTGGCGGCGGAGTATTTGCCGTTGGGGACGGAGGCGAGACGGTCGGCGGGGATGGAGCGGGTCCAGTCAGGGGCAGCGGTGGGGCGCCAGACGATTTCGTAGTGGGTGTCGGCGGGTGTGCCC
>JBAUZR010000095.1:0-4804 GCA_049585375.1 Acidobacteriaceae bacterium | reverse complement strand
GCGTCGACCAGGCCGTAGCCGAATCCGTTGCCGGCGGCGCGGTGTTTGGCGGCGTAATTCTGCAGGTAAAGCCAGAGGTGGCCGGTGAGGGTGTATTTCGGGTTGACGGCGGCGCGGGGCGGGAGGGTGAAGGGATCTTCGGGCGTCTCAGTGCCGTCTTCGGGGTGGAGGATGGATCGGAGCTTGAGGCTGGCGACTGGAAGCGGGAGATCGTCCAGGGAAAACGGCGTGGGTTCGCGGAAGCCGGCGATAAGGATGCGCTCGCGGTGCTGGGGGAGGAAGTGGGCGGCGTCAAGGACGCGGAAGGAGATCTGATAGCCGAGTTCCTCTTCGAGAGTTTGGCGGATGACGCGGAAGGTTCGGCCGCGGTCGTGGCTGACGAGGTTCTTGACGTTTTCGAGGAGGAAGGCGCGGGGGCGGCAGGCGGCCAGGATGCGGGCGACGTCGAAGAAGAGCGTGCCCTGGGTAGCGCAGGCGAATCCGTGAGGGCGGCCGAGGGCATTTTTCTTACTCACGCCGGCGATGGAGAAGGGCTGGCAGGGGAATCCGGCGAGGAGGAGGTCGTGGTTGGGGATCGCGTCTTCGGAGAGGGCGCAGATGTCGCCGGCGATGGGGTGGGCGTGTCCGTTCGAAACCGGGACGAAGTTGGCGGCGTAAGTTTTTTGGGCGAAGGGGTTCCACTCGCTGGTGAAGACGCAGAGGCCTCCCGCGGACTCGAAGGCAAGGCGCATGCCGCCGATGCCGGCAAAGAGGTCAATGAAAGTGAAGGCGTCCGCTTGCACGGAGCTATTGTCCGCTTTTTGGGGAGGGCTTCTTCGCCTTTTTTGCCGCTTTCTTCGCAGCGGGTTTGGCCGTGGCCTTCTTTGCGGCGGACTTTTTGGCCGGGGGCTTTGCGGCGCGCTTCGCTGGAACCTTTTTCCGGGCGGCGAGGGTTTTCTCGGTCAGAGCGGCAGTGAGCTCGGCCAGCGCGATGGGGCGCGCGGATTTGCGGAGGCGCTCGATGTCGTAGAAGGCACGCTTGTCGCGCAGGAAGATGTGGACGACGAAGTCCACGTAGTCCAACAGGACCCACTCGCCGAGGCGACGGCCTTCGACGGAGTTGGGGTAGGTATGGAAGTCGTGTTTGAGGCGAAACTCGATCTCGTCGGCGATGGCCTGGGACTGGCGATCGTTGGCGGAGCTGGTGATGAGGAAGAAGTCGGTGAAGGCGGAGTCAGCGGGATCGAGCTGGAGGATGCGGGTGTCTTCGCCTTTTTTGTCGTCGCAGGCCGCGGCGGCGGCGAGGACCATTTTGCGGGTTTCCGTGGAAGCCATGCGTGGGGTGAGCGCTCCTGGGACGCGAGCAAAGATTGGATACGGATCGCGTCCTGGTCGATGATACGGCGAACGAGTGAGGATTGGGGAGAGGAAGGCAGGAGTTGGCCGGTAAAGCCGGAGGTCAGGATCCGGATTCCTTCTGATAGAGGTGGTGTTCGCGGATGTAGGCGGCGACGGCGGGAGAGAGAAGCTGGCGGGGACTGGCGCCCTGTTCGAGTTCGGAGCGGATGCTGCTGGCCGAAACCAGCTCGTCGAGATCGGGGAGAAGGTAGAGGCGCGATTCGCGGTGGCCCGCGCTGCGCAGGCACAGGACGAGGTGATCGGGCTGAGGGGAGTCGCAGGCGGCGACCGAGATGATGGCGGGCAGCGCGGCGGCGACGCGGCGGAGGTCGAAGCCGGGGCGAGCGGCGACGGCGAAGTCACAGGCGAGCAGGAGATCCGCGGCGCGGTACCACTTGCCGATGCTCAGGAAGGAATCAGCGCCGAGAAGGCAGAAGAGGTGGTCGGCGGGGGCGAGGCTGGTTCGCAGGGCGCGGATGGTGTCGATAGTGTAGTTGGGGCGGTGATCGGCGCGGGGCGCATCGATGAGGGAGACTTCAAGGCCAGGCTGGCCGTCGATGGCGAGACGGGTCATGGCGACGCGATCCTCGTAGCTGGCCTGGGGACGATCGCGCTTAAGGGGCTGGAGGCCAACAGGCGCGAGCAGAACGCGGTCGAGGGCGAGGCGATCCATCGCCAACCGGGCGAGGGCGATGTGGCCACGGTGGGGCGGATCAAAGCTGCCGCCGAAAAACCCAACGTTCATAATTTCAGAGGATAGCGCGTTGCGGAAATCGGATAGTGTGGCAGTGTGCGACATCGAGCGGCTATCGGGATCGGCGCGAATCTGCCTTCGAAGGTCGGCGGACCGATGGAGACTGTGCGGTTGGCGATGGAGGACCTGGCGGCGGCGGGGCGGGTGGTAGCGCGATCCTCGCTGTATCGGACGGAACCGGTGGGTATCGCGGAGCAGCCGGCGTTTGTGAACGCGGCGGAAGTGGTGGAGACGGGCCTGGATCCTGAGGCGCTGCTGGAATTTCTGCTGGCGACGGAACGAAGCTATGGGCGCGACCGGGTGCACGATGTGCCGAAAGGGCCGAGGACGCTGGATCTGGACGTGCTGCTGATCGATGAGCAGGTGATCCGGACGGAGCGGCTGACCGTGCCGCATCCGGCGCTGGCAGAGCGGCGGTTTGTGCTCGCTCCGGTGGCGGAAATTGCGCCGCAGTGGCGGCATCCGGTGCTGGGAAAGACCATGCGCGAACTCTTGGCAGACCTGCCGCCGAACGGAGTCAACGGGACGGAGGCGGTGCAGAAGATTGGCGAAGGGCAATGCCGGGAAGGGCAACCCCTGCCGTGAAACGCCCGTCATTGTCAGTCTTGAAAGTCTGCACGCTGATCGCAGGGGTCGTCGCGATTCTGGCCGGGGGGAATTGTGCCTGGGCGCAGACGCAGGGCACGGTCCGCAATGCCCACGGCGCGGCGGTGGCGGGGGCGACGGTCAGCGATCTTTCCGGGAGATCCCTGGCGATCACGGACGCGGAAGGCGCGTTCAGCCTGGCGCATGCGCCGTCGCAGATTGAAGTGACGGCGGCGCATTATCTAACAGCGGTGGTGAACTTGCGACCGGGGCAGCAGGCGGTGGTGGTGGTCCTGCAACGGCCTCTGGAAACGGTGACGGTGACCGCGTACCGGTCGCCGCTGGGCGAGGAAGACAGTCCGGCGAGCACGCGGGTACTCGATCACCGGCAGCTGGAACAGGCAGCGCCACCGGCTTTGGACGGAAAGCTGCGCGAGGTGCCGGGATTCGACCTGTATCGGCGGTCAAGTTCTCTGGTGGCCAATCCGACGACGGAGGGTGTTTCGCTGCGCGGACTGGGATCGACGGCGGCCAGCCGGTCGCTGGTGGTCCTGGACGACGTGCCGCTGAACGATGCGTATGGGGGATGGATCCACTGGGAGGAACTGCCTGAACTGGCGGTTCAGTCAGTGGAGGTGGTGCGCGGTGGGGCGTCCGATCTGTACGGGTCGAGCGCGATTGGCGGGGTGATCAGCGTGGTGCCGGTGCGTCCGCAGGGAAACGGGGTAGAGGTGCTGGCCAGCGGGGGTTCAGAGAGCACGCTGGACAATGGCGTGCTGGCAACGGGCGAGCACGGACCCTGGGCTGGGCTGGTGAGCGCCGGGGTGATCGCGACCGACGGCTACACGCTGATCGCTCCTTACCAGCGGGGACCGATCGACCAGCCGTCCAATGTGCACGCGCAGAATGCGCTGGTGGAGGGGCAACGCACGCTGCCGGACGCCGGACGAATTTTCGTGCGGGCAAATGGGCTGAACGAGAGCCGGCACAACGGAACTCCGGACCAGTACAACCTTACGCGGCTGTGGCGGGCGGCAGCGGGCGGGGACTGGGGGGACTGGTCGCTGCGGCTGTTCGGGAGCAACGAGCATTTCCGGCAGACGTTTTCCAGCGTGAATGTGCCACGAACGGCGGAGAAGCTGACGAAGTTCCAGTTCGATCCGGCGGATGAGCTGGGGGCCGCTGCGCGATGGCGGCATGCTGTCGGGGCGCACGCTCTGATTCTGGCCGGGGCCGACACGCACGACGTGCGGGCGACCGACAACGAGACGCTGCTGGTGGGCGCGGGAGGAACTACGTCGACGTCGGCGCGTCAGCGGCTGACCGGTGCGTGGGGCGAGGTGCTCTATACGCCGCAGGGGTGGACGCTGAGCGGGTCGGGGCGGGTGGATCACTTTTCTAATTTCAACGTGCGCCAGACGAGCACATCGGCAGCAACGACAACGCTGCCGTCGTGGAGCCAGACAGTCTTCGATCCACGGCTGGGGATGGTGCGGCGGCTCACGCCGTGGCTGGCGTGGAGTGCGTCGGGGTTTCGCGCCTTCCGGACGCCGACCGAGAACGAGTTGTATCGTTCATTCCAGGTGGGGCAGGAGGTGACCGAGGCCAATCCCAACCTGCGGTCGGAGCGGGCGACCGGCTGGGAAACCGGCGCGCAGGCCAATCTGCGGCGATGGGGCTCAACTGCGCGCGTGAGCTATTTCTGGACGCAGGTGAACCGGCCGATCTCGTCGCTGACGCTGAGCGTGACGCAGAACAGCGTGCTGCTCAAGCGGGAGAACCTGGGACAGATTGAGAGCCGGGGAGTCTCGCTGGATTACGCGCTGCGACCGGCAGCGTGGATCGGGATCGAGGGCGGTTATCAATATGCGGATGCGACGGTGACGAAGAACGCGGACGAGCCGGCGCTGGTGGGGAACTGGATTCCGCAGGTGCCGCGCAATACGGCGACGGCGCAGGTACGGGTTTCGCGGCCGCGCTGGGGTTTGTTGAGCCTGCAGGGGCGGACCAGCGGGCGCGAGTACGACGACGACGACAATACATTTCTGCTGCACCCGTATTTCCAGATGGACGCGTATGGTCAGCATG
>JBAUZR010000094.1:0-6188 GCA_049585375.1 Acidobacteriaceae bacterium | reverse complement strand
CGCGTGCTGCGCGGCGCCAACAACCGCCCGCTCAAGTCGCTCTCTGACACGCTCAATGGCAAGCAGGGCCGCTTCCGTCAGAACCTGCTCGGCAAGCGCGTCGACTACTCCGGCCGCTCGGTTATCGTGGTCGGCCCCGAGCTCAAGCTGCACCAGTGCGGCCTTCCCAAGAAGATGGCCCTCGAGCTGTTCAAGCCGTTCATCTACCACCGGCTCGAGCAGACCGGCCACTGCACCACCATCAAGCAGGCCAAGGAGATGGTGGAGCTGCAGGAACCGATCGTGTGGGACATCCTCGAAGAAGTCATCCGCGATCATCCGGTGCTGCTCAACCGCGCACCTACCCTCCACCGTCTGGGCATCCAGGCGTTTGAGCCGGTCCTCGTCGAAGGCAAGGCCATCAAGATTCATCCGCTGGTCTGCACCGCCTTCAACGCCGACTTCGATGGCGACCAGATGGCCGTCCACATCCCCCTGTCGCCCGAAGCCCAGGTGGAAGCCAGCGTCCTGATGCTGTCCTCGCACAACATCCTCTCGCCGGCCTCCGGACAGCCCATCACCGTCCCCACCCAGGACATGGTGCTCGGTCTCTACTACCTCACCAAGTCCAAGAAGGGCGCCAAGGGTGAAGGTCGCGTCTTCGCCAACATCGAAGAAGTCCTGATGGCCCTCGAAGTGAAGGAAGTCGAGACTCTGTCCCCGATCCGTCTGCGTTACAGCGGCCCGGTCCTCGACATGGCCACCGCCTACGACGATCAGGACCTCACCCATACCGAGCCGGTGCAGTACGACCGCCAGTACATCTCCACCACCGTCGGCCGCGCCATTCTCAATGACCAGCTGCCGGAGAACATGCCCTACGTCAATGGCCTTCTCAAGAAGAAGGGCATCGGCCAGCTGGTGAACTACTGCTACCTGAACCTCGGCCTCGAGCAGACCGTCAAAATGCTCGACCGCATCAAGGAGCTCGGCTTCAACTACGCCACCCGGAGCGGCCTGTCCGTCGGTCTCGACGACATGGTCATCCCGGATTCCAAGTACACCACCGTCCGCGACGCCGAAAAGCAGGCCATCGCGGTCCAGCAGCAGTATCTCGACGGCGCCATCACCAACGGCGAGCGGAACAACAAGGTCATCCAGATCTGGTCCGCCGTCACCGAGAAGGTCGCCGACGAGATGTTCGACAACATGAAGCGCGCCGACAAAGAAGGCACCATGAATCCGATCTACATCATGGCCGACTCCGGCGCCCGCGGATCCAAACAGCAGATCCGCCAGCTCTCCGGCATGCGTGGCCTCATGGCCAAGCCTTCCGGCGAAATCATCGAGACCCCCATCACGGCCAACTTCCGTGAAGGGCTCACCGTGCTCGAATACTTCATCTCCACGCACGGCGCCCGCAAGGGTCTTGCCGATACCGCTCTCAAGACCGCCGACTCCGGTTACCTCACCCGCCGTCTCGTGGACGTGGCGCAGGACGTCATCGTCACCGAGCGCGACTGCGGCACCGTGGAAGGCATCTACGTTACCCCCATCGTTGAGTCCGGCGAGATCATCGAGCCGCTGCGCGACCGCATCGTCGGCCGTGTCTCCCTCGAGAAGATCAAGGACTACGAGGGCGCCGTCATCGTCGACGTCAACCAGGAGATCACTGAAGATCTCGCGTCGGGCATCCAGGCCGCCGGCATTGAGCGTGTCAAGATTCGCTCCGTGCTGACCTGCGAATCCCGCCGCGGCGTCTGCATGCTCTGCTACGGACGCAACCTCGGCTCCGGCCGCATGGTTGAGCTGGGCGAGGCGGTCGGCGTTATCGCCGCGCAGTCCATCGGCGAGCCCGGCACGCAGCTGACGATGCGGACCTTCCACATCGGCGGCACCGCGTCGCGCGTCAACGAGCAGTCGCGCCTCGAAGCCAAGAATAACGGCTCCGTCCGCTTCGTCAACCTGGCCACGGTCCGCAGCCGTCAGGGCGATCTGGTCGCCATGAACCGCTCCGGTTCCATCGCCGTGGTCGATGAGCGCGGCCGCGAAAAGGAGCGCTACCAGGTCGTCTATGGTGCGCGCCTCAAGGTCGAAGAGAATCAGCCCGTCCAGCTCGGCCAGGTCATGGTCGAGTGGGACCCCTACACCTTCGCGATCCTCACGGAAATCGGAGGCGCTGTCGCCTTCAAGGACCTGCAGGAAGGCATCACGCTGCATGAAGAAGTCGACGAGGTCACCGGCCTGTCGCGTCTGGTCGTCGCGGAATCCCCCGACGAAAAGCGCCAGCCCACGATCGTCGTCAAGGGCAGCAAAGGCAACAAGCGTTATCTCATGCCCAGCCGCGCTCACCTCATGGTGCAGGACGGAGACGAGGTCTTCCCCGGCGATATCCTTGCCAAGATCCCGCGCGAAACCACGCGCACCAAGGACATCACCGGCGGTCTGCCCCGCGTCGTCGAGCTCTTTGAGGCCCGTAAGCCGCGCGAAACCGCCATCATCTCTGAGATTGACGGCGTGGTTCGCTTCGGCGAGGTCAGCAAAGGTCAGCGCCGTATTTATGTGACAGCCGACAACGGCGAGGAGAAGGAATACTCCGTGCCGCGCGGCGTTCACATCAACGTCCAGGAAGGCGAGCGCGTCCGCGCCGGCGAGCCGCTCATGGATGGTCCGCTCAACCCGCACGACATTCTCGCCGTCCTCGGTGAGAAGGAGCTGCAGGCCTACCTGGTGAACGAAATCCAGGAAGTCTACCGCCTCCAGGGCGTGGCCATCTCCGACAAGCACATCGAAACCATCGTCCGGCAGATGCTTCGCTGGGTGAAGATCGAGGAAGTCGGCGACTCCACCTTCCTGCTCGAACAGCAGGTGGACAAGTTCCGCTTCCGTGAAGAGAAAGACCGCGTGATCGCCAATGGTGGACGTCCCGCTGTGGGTCGCCCGCTGCTGCTCGGTATCACCAAGGCCTCGCTCTCCACAGAATCCTTCATCTCCGCGGCGTCCTTCCAGGAGACCACGCGCGTCCTCACCGAAGCCAGCATCAACGGCGCGGTCGACAACCTGCGCGGCCTCAAGGAGAACGTCATCGTCGGCCGCCTCATCCCCGCCGGAACCGGCATGGAGTACTACCGCAACGTCCAGCTCAGCCCGGAGCTGGAAGAAGCGGCAGCCAAAATCCAGGCCGAAGTCCAAACCGCCTGGGAAGAAGCCGAGCGCGAGCTCGAACTCATGCGCCAGGAAGGCGAAGCCGAAGAAATGGCCGCCTCGGAATAAGGACTGGTTGTCCGGACAAACGCGCCTTCGGCGCAACAACAGCAATGAAAGGCCCGGCGAAAGCCGGGCTTTTCATTTTCGCAATTCAGGTCTCCATTGCCCGCACGCGCCGGCGTTATCCCAGCACCTCCTCCGCTGCAGCCTTCTTCCTTCCCACCCGCGCCTTCATTACCTCATACACAATCACAGTCGCCCAGGTCACCGCGATCCACAGCACCACCTCTTCCACCGGCAGCCCCGCCCAGGCCCCCAGGGAAACTCCCACCATCGCCCGCGGCTGAAAGCCCCACCACCCGTAGGGAACCGCCAGCGTCGCCTCCCAGATCAAACTGATCTGCACTACCAACAGCATCGTCGCGCTCAAAGCCCGCCAGTTGATGAACCGACGCGCCACCGGAAACAGCATTGCCGACGGCACCAGAGCCCCCGCCACCAAAAATGTGAGATAGCCTGGAAACCCCTCCGGCTCCGGCGACAGCAGCTTCTTGTACGCAATCGCCAGCACGATCATCGTCGCTCCCAGCGCCGCCGACGCCGGATGGAACCGCAGCAGCCGCTCCGCGCGCTGCGCCGACTGCGCATCCTCCGCCACGGTGTACGCCGCCAGCCAGTACTCGCCCAGCCACAGATACAGCAGCAGCACCGCCACAAATCCCGTGAAATAGAAGATGTACTCCTCCACCGGAACAGGGCCGCCCAGCGCCGGCGCTCCGATCCCCAGAGTCGCCCCAACATTCGGATAGGTGAAGAACCGGTGCGCGAAAAAGAAATCGAGCGCGAACCCCAGCGGCGTCAGAATCCCGATGGTTTCCCAGAACGCGCGCCGCGGCACCTCGATCCTCTCGCTCGGCAGCAGCCAACCGGCGATCGCCGCGATCGGCACAACGAACAGGAGAAGACTCCACGTGTATCCATGCGGTGTGGGATTCGCGCTGTCAATCCTGAGCACGCCCGCCACGCGCACCGTATGCAGCGCGATCCCCGCCGGAATCGCAACGATTCCAACCATAACCAGCACGATCCATGGGCAAAGCTGCGGACTCGGGCTTTTTGCGGACATCCAAACTCCGGAGAGATTGGCACGAATTCTACTCCCCGGCGCGGCCCGCGTTTGGCACGCGGCCCGCCAAACCGTCCAGTCTGAGCTCCGGTATGAATGTGGCGACGAGAGATCGGCCGTACCCCATTCGTGTAACTCGATATCATGCCGCAGTACCCCGGCCATCAGAATCTAAAGTTTTCTCGGAGAATAGTAACTGTCTGGCTATAATCCCCCAACGAAACTTAATCACAGCTTGCGGATCGCTCGAAACTCATGCACAACCGCTCGGCCCTGTTCCTTCTTCTCTGCCTGTCAGCCTGTTGCCTCAAAGCGCAGTCTCTCCCCGCACAGTCCGTCGCCAATCAGTGGACATGGGTGGGAGGCAGCAACACCGTTCCCATCGTCCCCGGCGGAACGTCCGGCCAGCCTGGAGTTTACGGTACGCTCGGCACGCCCGCTCCCGGCAACATCCCCGGCGGTCGCCAGGGTGCGGTTAGCTGGACCGATAAGAACGGCAACCTGTGGCTCTTTGGCGGATCCGGCTACGATTCCAACGGCACCTTCGCTCTTCTCAACGACCTGTGGGAATACCAGGTCTCCATCGGTCAATGGGCGTGGATGGGCGGAGCCATGTTCGTTCCTCCCGGGACCCCTGAATCAGGCGGCGATCCTGGCGTCTATGGATCGCTGGGCGTTCCTTCAACTGCCAACATGCCCGGATCCCGCACGGGTGCTGTCGCCTGGACCGACAAGAATGGCAATTTCTGGCTTTTCGGAGGAGCGGGCATCGACTCCACCGGTGCTTCCGTCGGTCTGAACGATCTCTGGGAGTGCGTTCCCTCCGCGGGCACCTGGGCGTGGATGGCGGGAAGCAGCGCTGTCGGTAAAGCTGGCATGGTTCCCGGCAGTTACGGCACGCTCGGCCAATCCAGCCCGACCAACGTTCCCGGCAGCAGGAATTTCGCTGTCAGCTGGACGGATAACAATGGCAATCTCTGGCTCTTCGGCGGATACGGTTCCGACGCGACGAACGCCGTCGACGATTTGAATGATCTTTGGGAGTACTCTCCCTCTTCCGGCCAGTGGACCTGGATGAGTGGCAGTAGCACCCTCATCAATGGAATTGGCCCGCCGGGCAAGTACGAAACCTTAGGCACGCCATCCGCCGGCAGCGCTCCCGGCTCTCGCGACACAGCCGTTGGCTGGACCGGCCCCGACGGCAGTCTCTGGCTCTTCGGCGGCTTTGGGTTCATGCCCGGAAGCCAGGGTTTCCTCAACGATCTTTGGAAATTCGATCCCGCAACCAGCGAATGGACCTGGATCAGCGGCAGCGACACCGTTCCCTTCGGCAATAACGGAAACGCGGGCGTCTATGGAGCTCTGGACACTCCTTCCGCCACCAACGTACCCGGCAGTCGAAGCTCACCGGCTGCCTGGACCGATCGGAACGGCAAGCTCTGGCTCTTCGGTGGACAAGGGGACGACTCCACCGGCAGCTTCATCGATTTGCTGAGCGATCTCTGGATGTTCGATCCGTCCACCAATCTATGGACGTGGGTGGGGGGCAACAATCGATTCAGCAACTCCTGCGTCCCGCAAACCACCTGCGGTCAGGGCGGCACCTACGGCACGCTCGGGATAGCCTCGTCACAAAACCTGCCGGGAAGCCGCCTCAGCGATATCGCCTGGACCGATCCTAAACACAACTTCTGGCTCTTCGGCGGAAGCGGTCAGGACGCCAAAGGCACTCTCGGTCTTCTCAACGATCTCTGGGAATATCAGCAGCCGTCACTGCCCACCGCACCGCCCTTATTCAATACGGCTCCCGGCACCTATACATCGATCCAGAGCCTCACCCTCAGCGATGCGACCCCGGGCGCAACCATCTATTACA
>JBAUZR010000093.1:0-3800 GCA_049585375.1 Acidobacteriaceae bacterium | reverse complement strand
GACAAAAGGTCATGCCCTGATACAAAGGCAGGAGGCATCCAGGTGGAGGTGTGAATCGCCGAAGGGTCGGCGGCGCTCCGCTCCGGGGGTGACAATCTTGTTTGGAAAAAGAAAGATCCCACCCTGTCGCTGCCAAAAAACCTGAGTCCGCTCAACAGATGACCTCGGTTTGCTTTTGTATCAGGGCATGACTTCAGTCATGCCGCACACGCGCTATAAACAATCTGGGCTTTAGCCCCTGTGAATGGCCGTTCCCTCGCGCAAATCCGAGAGTCGGGAGACCCCGCAATATCGGCGGACCTTCTTCGTCACAACGAAGACGAGTCTGGGACGGCGCCTGCTGCAGTCCGATCGGTTTGCGGCTCTATTCGTCGACGTGTTACGCAAGTGCGTACGCGCTGGACGGTTCGAAGTGCACGACTTCGTCATCAAGCCGGACCATATCCACTTGTTGATCAGCGTGGGTCCGGAGACGTCCGTGGAAAAAGCAGCGCAGTACATCAAAGGTGGATTCTCGTATCGCGTGAAGAGGGAGTTGGGGTACTCCGGCGAAATATGGCAGCGCGGGTTTTCGGAAGTTCGGGTGGAAGGCCAGCAGAGCTTCGAACGGCGTCGACGGTATATCGCGGAGAACCCTACGCAGGCGGGGTTGGTGAAAGAGGGAGAGGATTTTGCGTGGTGTTTCGAGACGCTGAAGAAGCAAAAAGCACAGGGGCTAAAGCCCATTCCTCAAGGGGACGTTATCGGCACGACTAAAGTCGTGCCCTGATTGCAAGGCTGCTGTGTAGGTCCTTTAGAGTGAGTGGATAACACCCTGCTTGAGAAAATCTGTGCGTTTTTTGTGCGGCCAATCATCGCCGCGGTCGTTTTCCGCTGCACCTGAGACTTTCGCAAAGCCGGTTATTCGCTCATCGTCCTTCCTCGGGACGCGCCAACAACGGCCTAGTTCGATTCATCAGGAATCTCGCAGCCACAATTCCCATTGCGCAGAAGACGATCCAGGCTGCCATGTCAATCCAATCACCTCGCTTCATCGGATAGGCATCCCCGAACAGAAAGCTCACGTACAGAATCAGGCTGGACGCGGCACCAACGAACCCCGCTTTTCTGCGGCTCGTCCAAGTCAAAAGAACTATGCCGAGGACGAGCACACACGGCAAAGCGAAGAGGGGACCAGAGAGGATGTGTTCCCAGGAGGGGGCTTTGGGGTAGTCGGACCTCACGGCAGACGCGGAATACAGTTCACAAAGGGCAAGCAGTACGAGAAGAGCCAGAGAGACGCCTTGGAGCAAACGGTTCATCTAGATTCGGGCCAACATGGATTCTATAGCGCAAACATTCTGTGTAGTCGGCATTTCGGACGTTTCGCTCTGTCGGTACGGAGCGTTCGTTGCCGAGATTTGTGCGTTTTTGTGTGGTCAACCTGCCAATCGTGGCAATTCTGGCAATCCAGGCAATTGATACATCAGGAAGTTATTTGTTTTCAATGGCCGCTTAACTCGTGCCCTGATACAAAAACGGCCGATTAAGATTCAACCTAACGGGATCGCGATCACTCCGTGCGCAGGGCCTGGGCAGGATCGATGGAGGCGGCGCGGCGTGCGGGGATCAATCCGGCGATGAGGGCCGCGGCGGCCAGCGTGAAAGTGGCGATCACGAGAACCACGGGGCCGGCGCTGGTGATCTCGTAGAGCTGGGCTTTGACGTAGCGGACGCAGAGCAGGGCCATAGGAATCCCGATGGCGAGGCCGAGGACGGTCTGGAGGAGAGCGCCGCGCAGGACCGCGGCGATAACACCGGCGCGGTCGGCACCGAGGGCCATGCACAGGCCGATCTCGCTGGTGCGGCGCGCGACCGTATAGGCCGTGACTCCATAGAGGCCGATGGTGGCGAGCAGGAGGGCGAGCGCTCCAAAGAGCATGGTGAGGCGGGAGACGAGGCGCTCTTCAACGAAGCGGTCGGCGATCTGCTGCCGGAAAGTCTGGAATTTCACGACAGCGAGATTGGGATTGATGGAGGACAGCGTGTTGCGCGCTATCGATTCCATGTCGGGCATGGGATGGGAGGTCTCGATGACGATGGCGCCGGCATACAGCGAGGTATCGGTATCGATGGGACCCGTATTACTGGCGGGGCGCTGCAACATGGGGAAGAAGACCATGCGATGGTCCTTCCACTGCACGGCAGTGTAAGCGGTATCGTCGACGACGCCAACGATCTGAAACTCGAGGGGAACTTTGCGGCTGGCGAAACCGATGCGTTTGCCGATGGGGTTGGCGCCGGCGGGGAAGGCGTCCTTCACAAAGGTCCGGTTCACGATGGCGACCATGGGTGAAGTGGGAGAATCCTGCTGGGTAAAGGCGCGGCCGAGAAGGACGCGAGTGCCAACAGCGTCGAAATACTCGGGTGATGCGCGAACATGGGAGGCGCCGAAGGTGTTTTCCGGACGGCCTTCGGCCTTAAAGCCGGAGCTCCAGTTGTCGTCCTCCATGGGCGTATAGCTGGCCCAGGCGACGTGGACGACGCCGGGGATGGCGTGGAAGCGATCGTGGAACGCCTGATACAGCGGGGCAAGTTGGGAGGGCAGGTAGCCGGCTGCCTGGGGATTGATGTGGATGATGTAGCGGTTGCGGGCGTCGAGCTTCAGATCGGAGCTTTGCAGCTTGTCGAGGCTCTGCGCGAAGAGGCCGGCTCCGATGAGGAGCACCAGGGAGAGTGCAGCCTGGAGAACGACCAGCGAACGCTGCAGCAGGGATGCGCGGCCGGTAGTGCTGCGGGAGGTGGAGCGAAGGACGTCAGCAGGCTGGGTGCGCGCGGCGACCACGGCGGGCGCGATTCCAAACAGGATGCCGGTGACGAGGCAAATGCCGAAAGCAAAGAGCAGGACGGGGAGGGAGGGACTGGCGTCGATGGGCACGTTCTGGTCGCCGGGGAAGGCCATGGCGAGCAGGGCGCGGGAACCGAGCCAGGCGATACCAAGACCGGCGACGCCGCCGATGACGGCAAGCACGATGCTTTCGGTGAGGAGCTGGCGGATGAGGCGGCGGCGCAGCGCGCCGAGGGCGGTGCGGATGGACATTTCCGCGCGGCGGTTCATGCCGCGGACGAGCAGGAGGTTGGCGATGTTGGCGCAGGCGATGAGCAGGACGACGGCCGAGATCCACATGAGCATCTGGAGGTTCGACTTGTACTGGTCCTGAAGGCTCTGAATGCCGGCGCCCGCCGGGGTGAGGACGATGTGGGCGTGGGCGAGGGAGAGCCTACCTTTATCGCCGGAGTAGACGGGGTCGGAGGCGACGATCTGGCGAAAGAGGCCATTGATTTTGGCCTGGAGGGGATCGAGGGCGACGCCGGGGCGCAGGCGGCCGATGATATAGAGCCACTGCGTGGTGGGGTCCGGGACGTAGTCCACGCCGAGGAGGGCGTCCATGGACTGGATGGGCATGTAGTAGTCCGGGGGCGTGGAGGTGAGGCGGTCGCCGTAGAAGCCCTGGGGGGCGATGCCCACGATTTGGACGGGTTTGGTATTGATCCAGAACGTGGAGCCGATGACCGAAGGGTCGCTCGCATAGTTGTCGTGCCAGTTCTGGTAGCTGAGGACCGCGACCATCGGAGCGCCGGGGGTGTCGTCGGAGTCGGTGAAGAGGCGGCCGGCGTCGGAACGGAGGCCGAAGGTGCGGAAGTAATTGCCGGAGACGAATTCGCCCATGACGGAGCGGGCGGCGTCCTGGCTGCCGTCGCGACGGACGGTGACGGGGCGATAGGAGAAGCCGGACTCCATTGCGGCCAGATCCTGGAAC
>JBAUZR010000092.1:0-1835 GCA_049585375.1 Acidobacteriaceae bacterium | reverse complement strand
CTCCACAACCGCTCCGGATATTCACCCTCATTTGAAGCCGCCGTAACCTGTACAGCAGCCCCAGCCCACGATCATCCAGGGGTGACTTGCGGGCGCCAGAGTCCTGCAGGCCGGAGGAAACTCATGTCAGAACAGGCAGCGCATCATCACCATCAGGCCGCCCACCATCACGGAATGGCCGCCCACCATCACGCCGAAGCCGCGAAGCACCACGAAGCCGGCGATCATCAGGCAGCCGCCCATCACGCCCACCTTGCCAACGGACACCAGTCGCACGCCGCCGAGCACGCCGACCAGGCAGCGCGGCACCACGTCGAATCCCACGGACAATAATCGGAGTTGCAGCCCTCCCCGCGCGCAAGCCCGGAGCGTAACGGATCAGTCTGCATGCCCGTTGCGCTCCGGCCCTGGACAAGCCGAGCCTTGTCTACTGCCCCCGCCGCAAATTCCATCGCAGCTCGATCCCACGCCCCAAAGGCGTCTGCACTGCCGACACGTCCAGCAGCGTTCCCACCTCCGGCGACCGGTGATGCAGCACATACCCGCCCACCAGCCAGCCCAGCGTGCTCCCCACAATCACATCCGACGGAAAATGCTGCCGCGCGAGCACTCGCGATACCGAAACCGTCGTCGCCAGCCCGTACACAATCGTCTTCGTCGCAATCCCGTTGTACTGACCCGCCACCACATGCGCAAACGACCACACATTCATCGCGTGTTCCGACGGCATCGAGGGACTGTTCGGCCAGCCGCTGATCCCCTGCGGCCAAAGCCGTCCCTGCGCGTTGTCCAGCATCGGATTTTCCCGATCGATCGCGTACTTTAGCCCCTGATCCAGAATCGTGGCATCCGCCATAGCCTCGGCCGCCAGCACCGCCGTGTCCGTCATCGTCTTGTCCTGACGCTTCTCACCGACAAAATATCCCACGCCCGCCGCCGCATACGGCAGGTACAACCCGCCGTACGTGGAAACCTTGTCAAAATGGTCTTCCCGCGTCGGATTCACGCCCAGATCCTGAATCATCCCCGTGTCGTAGTACGTCGTGACGACAGTCCCTATAGTCCACGGCACCGCCCACAACAGATAACCTGCCGGCGCCCGCAGCGGGCTCAGCACAATTCCCTTTTCGTCCTCAACCACGTCCCGCAGGCACACCCCCAGCGAGCTCAGCCGGCAGGGTCGCGGCTCCTGCGCAGGTGGCGCAAGCGTTGGACTCCCCGACCTCGCCTCCGTCGCCGGCTCCGGCGGCAACGGCGGCGGCACACTCGAAGGCGCCACCTGAGTCGAGGCATCTGCCGGCGTCTGCGCCGCCACCATCACGGCTCCGCCCAGCAGTACCACAGCCACCACAGCCTTCAGCAGCTCACGCCCGCATCTCCCCACCGCCAACATGCCCTCCGGCTAATCCTTCCCTGCTCTGCCCCAATCATACGCAACTGCATACTCGCCCTCTCTCTCCGCCCTCTGCGAAAAATACGCGCCCGTCATGCTCTGCCCGCCGCTCCCCCACCGCCCGCGTATCATCAACAATCGAGGATTCCTATGCCCTTCATCACTCGTCGCGATCTGCTCTCTTCCTCGCTCGTCCTCTCTGCCTCTTCCCTCGTCGGCCGATCCTCCTGGGCGCGCACCGCCGCGCTGCTCCAGGACACAACCTCCGAGCCATCGGTGGCCGCCCTCCCCGCCATGGCCCCCCGCGAGCAGCTCCTCTTCGACTTCGGCTGGAAGTTCACCCTCGGCAACGCCGACGATCCCTCCAAAGATCTTGGCTTCGGCTTCGGCCAGAGCGACTTCAGCAAAACCGGCGAATTCAAGTTCGCCAAGGCCGGCTTCG
>JBAUZR010000091.1:0-8579 GCA_049585375.1 Acidobacteriaceae bacterium | reverse complement strand
CACGCTGAAAACCGTGCGGGAGCTGCTGACCACCTGGGATGAGACCGTGGGACGCGGCGCACAGCTGATGCTGGGCCTCGCGCCGGATCGGCGCGGTCTTCTGCCCGATGCGGATGTGGCGCGCCTGGAGGCATTCGGGAAGGCGCTGAGCGCTCGCTATGCGCATAATCTCGCGCTGACGCATCAGCCGCTTCCACAGGAAGAGCAGGCGGCCGTCGACGGCAACGCGGATACCTTTTGGTCGGCGCCGGCCGGATCTCATCATGCGGTGCTGGAGCTTCGCTTCGCCGAGCCGATCACCTTCAACCGCGCTCTCACCATGGAGTGGCTCAATGACGGACAGCGGATTGAGAAGTATTCGATCGAAGTATGGACCGGTTCAGAATGGAAAACTGTAGCCGCGGCCCAGGCGATTGGCCACGAGAAGATCGATATCTTTCCGGAAGTGACCGCGAGCCGAGTGCGGCTGAATATCCTCTCGAGCACAGATGCAGCGCAGATTCGCGAGTTTCAGTTATACGAGGTGTCTGCGCCGGCGGAATCCCCGGTGGCCGAGATGCATTAGCCTCGGGATGCTCCTAAGGCTTTCCCGCTGGCGGGCGCCATCCCATCCAGTCAAGCAGCCAGCGCCAGGTATTCTCCATCGTCGGTCTTTCGGGCGGCGGAATACTGGCGGTCGGGAACCGCACCGGCTTGCCCCGGTAGCTGGACGCCAGCTCACGAAACATGTGTCCCTGCTCCTTCACGCGCCCATCGTTCGTGAGAAGTCCCAGAGTGTACTCGACCGAATTGAACTCGTAGCGGCGACTGACATCGTGGCTGTCCCAGTAGCTGAACCAGCTCACGCCCTCGTCGATCGCAGCGAGAACGGCCCGCTGCAGCCATTCCGCCTGCTGCTTCTCGTTCAGCGCTTCGATGCAGGTGTTGAATTCTCCAGCCCAGATGGGCTTCTGCGCGGAGCCGCCGTAAGAGCGAATCAGCGTTGCCATTCCCGCCAGAAGCCGGACGCTTGGCGGATCCATCGGTCCACCATACTTCAGCGCGCCGGTCCACCAGGGATAGCAGTGCATCACGGCCATTTTCTGATCGCGCACCAGAGCCTGCGGCGAAAACGTGGTGGGCTCAAACCACGGCTTGTGGTCCACGCCGTTCACATTCAGGTGACCCGGCAGGATCGAATCAATCAGAGAAAATGTTTTAGCCATCCACGGATCGCCTGCCGCCGTTGGGCCGCTCCAGCAGGTGTTGATCTCGTTGCCGAGGTCGAACCCGATCACGTTATTGTGGTTCTGCACCACGGTCGCCAACTGGCGTAAGAACAGCTCCTGGGCCGCGACCATTCCAGGGTCGGTGAAGAAAGCTTCTCCGGCGCGGTTGAACGGCGGAAGAAAGAACCAGCCGCTGAGCTGTCCGGTGAAGACGGTGATCAGAGCATCCATCTTGCGCTGCGCCATCCAGGTCAGCAGCTGATCCAGTCGCTGCAGATGGAGCGGGCTTACCCAGGCGGGATTCGGCTGAAAGTAAGGCCAGATCAGCAACAGGCGCAGGTGATCGGCGCCCAGCGCCGCAATCGCGTCCAGATCGCGCTGGATCGAATCTGCGTCCCAGTCGTTCCAGCAGAACCACCACCGGTGCGACGGCGTGTAGTTGACGCCAAAGCGGTGGCGCGCTGGATCGAGGCCGTCGGCGATGCCGGCAAAATCGACAGCCGCATCGGCGAGCCGGCCGCCCTGTGCTGCAGATGCCGAAAGACCGACAGCCGCAGTGGAATAGAGGAATCTGCGCCGGTTCATTTTCATAGTGGCATTGCGCGACGGAGGTCGATAAATGTACGGTACGCCGAGAATTCTAAAGGCCTGGTGGCGAGGAGGGAATTCCTGACAACCACTTCGCGGGCCGAACTTGCGCAGACTGGCGCCGACGGCCCGCCGCTCAGCGGCAGCAACGAGCGAAAAACCGCAAACTATAGATTTTAAAGGATTGGTGCCGAAGAAGGGATTAGCCAATCCCTCTTTCGCAACCTGCTGCAATCAGGCCAATTATTCAGATTCGCCCAGTAACCATGCGGTTTATGGTCACTTTTGTCGTAGACGCTTGCATGCAGTGACCTCCATTAGGATACGCCAAAAACGGATTAAACGTTAGCCAGATGTTAGCCATCTCCAGTGGGGGCTTGATGAAGTGTAAATTCCTTGGCCCACAAACGGTTTTTGATAATGTAGGTCCGGCCCCCTCGTCGGTAATTCCTCTCAGGGGGAACCTGCCGTGACGGTGGTCGAGGAATTGATGCGGAAGAAGGGGCTCATAGACGCGGCGATACTCGCAGCGCTTCTGGGTATACCCAAAGACAAGCTTTACAAGAAGACGAAGGCGGGAGAGGTCCCCCATTACAGACTCCTCGGACGGGTGAAGTATGACCCGCATGTCATCGCCGAATGGATGCGGCTGAGGGGTTTGGACCTTGCTGACGAGGCAAGAAGCCGGGGTGATCCTTAGCGTCCGTGAGAAGGTAGTGATCGTCGATCCACATTAGCAGCCCGGGCTGAATGCCGATTCTTCTTGATCAGAGACGCGGATGCAGTCGCGAGCAGCGAACAATTCGCCTGAGCAAGAACTCCGGCGCAGTCTGCTCACGGAGTATTTCAACGAAAGTGAGGCTGGTGAAGACGCTAAACATCCCCATGACCTGACCCCGTTTTCCGTCCAATTGACTATATGAGATTCATAGTCGCCGTCGGGGCGGTGGTAAAGTGGGAAACGCCGCAGGCGTTTTCCAAGCGGGCGCAGCCCGCGTCTTTTCCACCGCCCTGTTGCTGCCACCGTTGCGCAAATTCATCCGGAGTGAGATAGCTCAGCGAACTATGCGGGCGGCGGGAGTTGTATTCCACTTTCCAGGAAAAGATCTGTCGCCGCGCATCGAACAGGTTCCAGAACCAGCTCACGTTCAGGCACTCGTCCCGCAGCTTTCCGTTGAAGCTTTCCATACCTCCGTTCTGGGTCGGCTTTCCCGGCTGGATGTGAACCAGATCGATCTTCCACTCGATGGCCCAGGCGAGGAAGTGCCGCGAAGTCAGTTCCGGGCCGTTGTCACAGCGAATTGCCTGAGGCTTGCCGTGTGCGGCGATCGCTCGTTCAAGTTCTCGCGTGACCCGCCGGCTGGGGAAGCTGGTTGAGGCTTCCAGCACGCGTGCTTGCCGAGTGAAGTTGTCCCTCACGCCCAGCACCCGAAATCGCTGTCCGGCAGCCGTTACATCGCTGGCGAAATCCAGAGCCCACTCCTGGTTGGGCGCCGTCAGCACAGGCCGCGGCGCCAGCGCCCGCCGCAGATGCCTGCGCCGCGTACGCTTCACGCTCAGTCCCAGTTCGCGATAGACCCGCTGCACCTTCTTATGGTTCACGCCCATCTCCCTGTGCAGATACAAATGCAGGCGACGGTAGCCGAAGCGCGGGTGCTCTCGCGCCAGCTCCCGCAGCCGCTCCTGAATCCGGCTGTCATCTCTCCGGCTTCGGTATCGACCACTCGATCTGGCCACTGCCATCAGCTCGCAGACGTGGCGCTCACTGGCTCGGAACTCCTCCAGCAGGCGCCCCACCTCTGTCCTCCGCTCTACGAGCCGAGGGAGTTTTTTCGGATCACCGACTGCAGCATGTCTTTATCCAGACTCAGCTCGGCGACCAGCTTCTTCAGCCGTGCGTTCTCATCGCGCAGGTGCTTCACTTCCTCAGCCTCGCTCACCTCCATGCCTCCGTACTTCGCCTTCCAGGCATAGATCGTGTGCTTGCTCACGCCTTGTTCCCGAGCTACATCGTCTGTGGTGCGTCCGGCTTCAACCTGCTTCAGCGCAGCGATGATTGTGCCAAGTACCGTCTGGAGCAAGGATCGCGTCAGCTTGTTTCGGCCCCCAGCTTCGACGCTTGTAAGAATGAACCCGATCGTGATTCTTCAGGACTGGATGCCCGACCTGCCGACGGCATCCGCTCAACCCAATCGTGCGACAGTTCCATTGGGCGCCTTCTTGTTTGGTTCCGGAATTCGAGCGCATGCACAGGTTCAACGCGGCGTCGAAGGCGCACGGTGGAATCGCCTCATCGAGTTCAACCCGCCCGATCACTTGTTGCCTGGTCATCCAGTGCGGGCGGTGCGAGAGTGGCGGCAGGTATTGTCGGACCTGTTAAGGCAGCGAGGTAACTCTTCTTCCTGATCGAACGCAGCTGCCAGGGAAGACCTTGCGTGGAGGTGGAGCGCGAGAGATGGGCTACGGTTTGAGCTTTTCGCCGTGGCACTGGGGATGCTGGCACTGGCATGTAAGTTCGGTGACAGCCTTTGCATCCGCGCAGACTTCGCTACAGTACTTTTTCCCATCCGCGGGGATACAGTTACAGGCGGGACGTGCGCATTTTGACGGTGCATTCATGAGATCGACTCCCTTGTGCCGCGCGTTCCTCTTGCATTTCTGACACCGCTTCAGCATGACACGAGGCGCTGGTAACAATCCGTTCTGTTTTGCTCATTCGGTGCCGGATGATTAAGAAGCCGGGTTCAATTCTCCATCCCGTGCCGCGTTGCCCAGCTGAGAATGCCAGATGTCGCACCGCACTGCAATTTGTCGTGATCGCAAAGGTCCGGCGAGCGATCGGCTGTCACTGAGCAAAACTGCACAGTATCCGCATCTCCACGGGTCGATACTTGCGGCAAGGGTCCGACCGCCGTCTTAGTACTCTCTTGCACCCGATCTTTGAGACACGGCACACTTCGATCGAGCCCGCTGCGATTGCGTCGGTCGATCACGAACCCCCTCTTCCGCGCCGAGACCTCCGGGGGCCAACTTCAGGAGGAGATTCTTCGTGAAACCGAATGCAGGCAACTCTGAGTCGAAGCCAGCACCGAAAGACGATCTCAAGTCCCTTCCCATGCAGGAGGTATTGAAGAAGCTCGACGCGACAGCGGAGGGCCTGACCAAAACCGAAGCTCAGAGCCGGCTCATCAAGTATGGCCCGAACGCCATCGCGGAAAAGAAGACCAACGCATTCCTGAAGCTCCTCTCCTATTTCTGGGGGCCCATTCCGTGGATGATCGAGGTGGCCGTCGTCTTGTCCGGGGTGGTGCGGCACTGGATGGACTTTGGCATCATCCTGTTTCTCCTGCTTTCGAATGCCGTCGTGGGGTTCTGGGAGGAGCATCAGGCGGGCAACGCCATCGCCGCCCTTAAGGCCAGGCTGGCCATCAATGCGCGGGCTAAACGCGACGGTAAGTGGACGACACCAAAGGCATCGGAGCTGGTGCCCGGCGACGTCATCCGCCTGCGGTTAGGCGACATCATTCCGGCGGATGCGCGCCTGCTGGACGGCGATTCCATTGAAGTGGATCAGTCGGCGTTGACCGGCGAATCTCTGCCGGTTACGGTCAAGGCGGGCGGCGCCGTATTTTCAGGCTCGATCCTCCGCCAGGGCGAGATCGACGCCATGGTGTACGCCACCGGGACGAACACCTACTTCGGCAAAACCGCGCAGTTGGTGGAAGAGGCGCATACCGTCAGCCATTTCCAGCGATCCGTGCTGAAGATTGGCGACTACCTCATTATTCTGGCGGCCGCCCTCGTGATACTGATCCTGGTGGTTGCGCTCTTCCGGGGCGATCCGGATCTGACTACGCTCGAGTTTTGCCTGGTGCTTCTCGTCGCCGCCATCCCCGTTGCCATGCCCACAGTATTGTCGGTGACCATGGCCGTCGGCGCGAGGCTGCTGGCGAAGAAGGAAGTGGTAGTGACACGCCTGTCCGCAATCGAGGAGCTGGCCGGCGTGGACATCCTGTGCTCGGATAAAACCGGCACGCTGACGCAGAACAAATTAACCCTGGGTGATCCGTTCAGCATCAACAACATCCCTGGCGATCAGGTGATTCTCTGGGCCGCGCTCGCCTCACGCGCCGAAGACAAGGACACCATCGATCTGGCAGTGATCGGTGGAGTGAAGGACGAGAAGGCCCTGAAGAGCTATCAGATCCTGCATTTTCAGCCCTTCGATCCGGTGCATAAGCGGACAGAAGCCACCGTGAAAGCTGCGGACGGAAAGCAGTTCTTTGTGGCGAAGGGCGCTCCACAGGTGATTCTTGCCATGGCAACCAATGCCGGCGAGGTTAAGCCGGCCGTCGAAAAAGCTGTGAATGAATTTGCCGGACGGGGCTTCCGCTCCCTGGGCGTGGCGCGCGCGGATGAGGAGGGTAAGTGGCAGTTTGCAGGAGTGCTGCCGTTATTCGATCCGCCGAGAGAGCAGGCCAAAGCCACCATCGCAAGCGCCCGGCAAATGGGAGTGAGCGTAAAGATGGTGACGGGCGATCAGGTGGCCATTGCGCGCGAGACCGCCAAACAGCTGGGGATGGGAACAAATATCCTCGATGCCAGCTCACTGGGTGACACAAAACAGCAGGATACGGCTCAATCCGCGGCAGCCATCGAGGAAGCGGACGGCTTCGCCCAGGTTTTTCCGGAACACAAGTTCCACATTATCGAGGTTCTCCAGAAGCGCGGCCACTTCGTCGGCATGACCGGCGATGGTGTCAATGACGCCCCCGCGCTGAAACAGGCAGACTGCGGAATCGCCGTTTCCGGAGCGACCGATGCGGCCCGCGCGGCGGCATCGATCGTGCTGCTGGCATCGGGCCTGTCGGTGATCATTGACGCGATCAAGGAGAGCCGGAGGATTGTGCAGCGGATGAACAGCTACGCCATCTACCGCATTGCGGAAACGCTGCGGGTGCTGTTGTTCATGGTACTGGCAATCCTGGTGTTCAACTTCTATCCGTTAACGGCCGTGATGATCGTGCTGATCGCGGTGCTCAATGATGGGGCAATCCTTTCCATCGCCTATGACAAAGTGCATTACAAGGAAAAGCCCGAAGCCTGGAACATGCGCCTGGTGCTCGGGATCGCAACCGTGCTCGGCCTGGTCGGCCCTGTAGCAGCCTTCGGATTGTTCTACCTTGGCGACCGTGTCCTGCACCTTGGACATCCTCAGCTACAGACATTGATGTACCTGCTGCTCTCTGTCGCCGGCCACCTGACCATTTTCCTCACCCGCACTCGCGGGCCCTTCTGGTCGATACGCCCCGCCCGCATCCTGTGGATGGCCGTGCTCGGGACGCAGGGGATTGCCACCCTCATTGCGGTCTATGGGCTGTTCATGGCCCCGCTCGGCTGGAGGCTCGCCGGGATCGTATGGATCTACGCTCTGGTCTGGGCAGTCGTAACGGACCGCGTGAAACTCCTTGGTTATCGGATCCTCGACCCCACAAAAGCACCTTTGCTCGCAAAGAAGACGCCTGTCGATCGCACGCCACAAATCGCCGCGCGAGCCTATGAGCTCTACCAACAGCGAGTGCATGGCGAAAGTCAGCAGGATCAGGACTGGCTCGAAGCGGAAAGAGAAATACGGAGCATTCCGCCAGCAGACCCGAAGGTTGCGTAAACGCGTGCGCGGCGCAGAAGGAAGAAGATGAAAATCGAATCGAAGCGTTTCCGTGTCCCTTCCGGAAAGAAGGTCGTACTTAGCAAGTGGCCTACAACAGTGGAACCTATCTGCCCGTCGGACGCCGAGTACGACGACCTTCTCGCAAAGCATGTCAGGGAGCTGAGTTCTCTGCAGCAGCTTCATTACGCGTCGCACCACTATGCTCTGCTTCTGGTATTTCAGGGAATGGACGGCGCCGGCAAGGACGGGGCCATCCGGCACGTCATGTCCGGAGTGAATCCTGAAGGGTGCGAGGTGTTCAGCTTTAAGCAGCCAAGCGCGGAAGAACTGGATCACGACTTTCTGTGGCGCGCTGCCTGCCGTCTTCCGGAGCGCGGGCGGATAGGCATCTTCAATCGTTCCTATTACGAGGATGTACTGGTGGTTCGGGTGCATCCCGAGCTTCTCCGCAGCCAGGGGCTTCCGGAAGAGCTTCGTGACGAGAACACCGGGTGGGAGGGGCGGTATCACTCCATCGTGGAGATGGAGAAGCACCTGCACCGCAACGGTACCCGAATCGTAAAGATATTTCTTCACCTTTCACAGGAGGAGCAGCGAAGACGATTCCTCGCCCGCATCGATGAGCCGGACAAGAACTGGAAGTTCAGCCTCGCTGATATTCAGGAGAGGAAGTACTGGAAGGATTATGTGAAGGCCTATGAAGCATGCCTGCACGCCACCAGCACGCACCATGCTCCCTGGTATGTCGTCCCCGCCGACGACAAAGAGAATGCGCGGCTGATCGTCTCGCGCATAGTCCTCGACGCACTCGAAGATCTCAGGATGGCGTGGCCCAGAACCACGCCCAGGCGACGTGCAGAATTGCAGGCCATCCGAAAACGTCTGGCAGCTTAAAGACCCGCCGCCGCATTCACTCTTCGCAAAGGCCAACCCAGTAGGACAGATAGGATCGTTCCCTATGTCCACCACAGAGCAGATACCAGGCGTCGATGAGGAGAGTCCCGCGTCTCTGAGCAATTGTCTTGCACCGCCTGCCGCGCAGCCTCAATTCATCTTCGATGTGGCTTTGTCCAGCGCGGTCGCGGCCGATGCCCATCATGAAGCCGCAGCGC
>JBAUZR010000090.1:0-6153 GCA_049585375.1 Acidobacteriaceae bacterium | reverse complement strand
AGCGGATGTGAAACCGGCCGCGTGAACAAGCTCCACGCGCAGTTTGAATCCGCCTCCGACGTCACCACGACGCCGCATCCCGAGTCGCAATACGCCTCTGTCTCCACCGGCATTCCGCCTGTTCCGGCTTCGCCCACCGGCGCCGGAGCCAATGGCGAGCAGCCCTTCAACGACAATCAGGCGCGTTCCAGCCCCGGCGCGGAAGAGGGCACGCCGATGGCGCCGCGCGAGCAGCCCAAAGATCGGTTTGTTCGCCAGTAACTCACCAGGCTGAATGCACAAACGCCGCCGCTGGAACCAGCTCCGGTAGCTGTCCCGCGCTTTGCCACAACAGCACCGGTGCACCGTCGGCCCGCTGCGGCTCATTCTCGATC
This sequence comes from Acidobacteriaceae bacterium, assembly GCA_049585375.1. Lineage (GTDB taxonomy): Bacteria > Acidobacteriota > Terriglobia > Terriglobales > Acidobacteriaceae > Palsa-343. The sequence goes on along the minus strand of JBAUZR010000090.1, from coordinate 5,779 downwards.
CCCGCATCGAGATGAATGTGGATCCGGTGCAGTCCGGCGCGCAGCCCCGCGCTGAGCGTGACCGGCTGCACCGCGTCGCCCAACGAGCCGCACACCTCCATCCGCAATTCCGGACTCGCAGCCGGCGCCAGATCTTCGAACCTGACCGTCGCGCGCCGGCTGGTCAACAGCGTCAGCGTAATACCGCCGTCGGACGGAATCCGCAGCCATCCGTCCTCATCGGTAGAGCCGTCCGGATTCTCGACCACGGTCAGCCCCGGCCGCGTCGCCATCGGGAACACCACCGCCGGAATCGGCTCGCGTGCCACCACCAGCGACCGCGCCACCCAGATTTCGTCGTGCGGTGCCCGCGTCGCATGCAGCAGCACCCGGAAACGCCCCGATCCGTCGAGCAGCGTCCCATCGGCATCCGGGAAAGCATGGCGCACGACCGCACCTTCGCCGGTCGTACCGTCGCCAAAAAGCCAGTGGTACTGCCAGCCCGGCACCGGAGCTAGCACGCGGAACTTTACCACCTGTCCCGGCCGAATCACCCCGCCGGTCATTGAAAAGGAAGCATCCGTCAGTCCCGTTCCATACACAGGCTCAGCCGCGCCGTCTCGCACCTCGAGCGGAACATCGGCATCTCGCGTAGCCACCCTGCCGCCAATTTGCACGCCGTTCAGCGCTATGCCGTGAACGTCGCCCTGCAGCACCGACGGCACCATCGGCGGGCCGTCCAGCCCGGAGACGTTCGAAAACACGACGCCATCCACGCCCGGGTTCGGATAGCGGATCTGCATCAGCGAGTAGTAGTCCTCCAGCCGAATGTCGCTGAACCGAAAGTCGGTGTGCGTTCCCTGCCCGCCCGGATCGGCCCACAACTCGAAGAACGCGAACGGCACCACGCATGCACCCTCGCCGGTTTGCAGCACATCGATGTTGCGCATGCTCACATGTGCGCTGCGAAAGGTCTTCTGCGGCCACGCGACTCGCATCGTGTTCGAGACGCTCGTGGACAGGACACTGTCCGCAATGGTGATGTTCGTGACGTCGTGACCCGGCACGCGCATCTCCTCTTCGGAGTAGCCGTTCCAGTTTCCCTGCAGGGCAAAATCGTCGTCGGAGGCGCGGATAAAGGCATCGCGTACCGTCGTGTCGCCGCCGCCCAGCCAGTCGATGCCGTCCTGATTGGCGTCGCGCGGATGTCCGCCGATGATGTTCACGTTGTAGAAGCCGATATGCCGCGAGTCGCGCATCTGCACCTGCCAGGTGCGGCTGCGCACAATGCAGGTGATGCCGTCGATCTCGACGTTCTGCGCCCGGCTCATCACGATGCAGTGCCAGGCACGCTTCTGCATCCAGCCCTCATCGCCAGCCGGCGACTGCGGCCCGTCGTAGATGATCATCCCGCGACCCTCCACGCGCACATCGTGAACCTGCCAGAGGTTGAGCGAGCCAAAGACTACCGCGCCCGGCGCAAGGTAGATGCGGTCACCCGACCGTGCGTCGATCTCCTCACGATGAACGCCCGGCCCGTAATAGCGAACGTTCGGCGTGGTGGCGGTGATACCGGAATGATCCGGCGGGCTGCCAAGCAGGAAGAGCATGGTGGCGTCGGCAAAGTGGTCGCCGGGTCGCGTGATGGAAAGTTTCACCGGCCCCGGAATGCGGAAGGTAATGACCGCGCCATCCCGCTCCGGCCGTATGCCGTAGCGCATCGGCTGAATCTCAACCCCGCGATCCCAGAAGTGCGGATCGGCAGCGCGCACGGAGACGGTAGCAGGGCCGTCGAGATCGAAGTTGAGGAGGTAGTAGCTCGAAACGGCATCGACAACCGGCGACGTGTGGCCGTTAATCGTGACCGTGAAGTAGTCGCTGCGAATCTCTTGCGGGATGGGAGCGATAGAGACAGCGGCAAAGGCGGAAACGGTGAGGAACCAACCGATCGATGCAGCGACAAAAGCAAAACGGATCAGGGATCGTGTCATCGAACCGAGCGCCACCCTCCATCCGTCGGCATTCGCACCCGCTAACCCCTGATCCCCAAACCCTGATCCCTGCTGCTTCACATCACATCAGGTGCGCTGATGCCCAGCCACGCCAGCGACCGGATCAACTCCCGCTGAGCAACGGCCGCAGTCGCGAGCAGAAGCGTCTTCCGCGCCGGATCCTCCTCGCTGAGGATGTGATGCAGCCGGTAGAAATTGCTGAAATCCTGCGCGAGCTGGAAGGCGTGTTTCGCCAGATAGGCCGGCTCCGCCGTCTGGATGCACTGGTCAAGCAGCAGCGTGGTCTTCGCAGCGCGCAGCCACACCTCCCAGATGCCTTCGGTTCCCTCGCCGCTGAGATACGGCGCGAGATCCACGCCGGCGAGCGAGGCCAGCGCCTCTTCCGGTGTCGTTCCCGCCTTGCGGAAGATGCTGCGCGTGCGCACGACGGCGTACTGGAGATAGGGTCCCGTTTCGCCTTCAAAGCTGAGCGCGTCTTTGAAATCGAAAGCGATCACGGAATTCCGCGTATAGCGGAGCATGAAGTAGCGCAGCGCACCTACGGCAATAGCATGGGCCGTGGCGTCACGCTCTTCTTCGCCCAGTTCCGGATGGCGGCTGTCCACTTCCGCGCGCGTGGCGGCGATGAGCTTGTCGATCAGGTCATCGGCCTTTACACCGAATCCCTTGCGTCCGGAGACTTCGATGTAGGGACGCGCGCGGTCCTCTTCGGAAACCTCGTAGCCCAGATCGCGCGCGCACCGCGGTGTGAGCGCGACCATTTCGTAGGAGAAATGCGTGTAGTGCGCAGCCTGCTCGGTGTATCCGAGACCGCGCAGCGCCTCGATCACATTGGCCTGCGGGTCCGCTTGCCGCGAGTCAATCACGTTGTAGATGGCCTGCGCACCGCCAAAGTGTGGATGGTTGGCCTCCCCGGTTTCCGCGGAGATCCAGCATTCGCGGTCCGGGTAGCGGAAGAAAGGACGGTAGGCAAAGTCGCGGCCCAGCAACCCGAACTTCCACAGGTGATAAGCGATGTCCTTGCCGACGTAGGTGACGGTGCCATTCGAACGCACGATCACCTTCGCGTTCTCGTCAGGTGCTGGCCGGACGGGCTGACCGCTTCGCGACTCCTCGGATGCTGAAGTCCCTGGCGGGGGTTCCGTGCTGGTCCCAGCCCTGTCCATCACCCAGCAGCCCTTGTTCTTGCCCTCGGTTTCGAAGTAGAGGACGCCTTTGGCCTTGAGCTGCTCGAAGGCCAGGTCCCAGAAGTGCAGATGGAGGATCTCGCTCTCGCGCGGCAGCAGATCGTATTCGATGCCGAGCCGCAGCATGGTTTCCAGATGCCGCCGCAGGATCGCCGTGGAGACGAGTTCGGCAATCGCCGCCGTGTCATTGTCGCCCGCTTCCAGAGCATGCAGCGTATCGAGCCGGAGCTTTTTGCGGGCCGGCGCTTCCGCGGGATCGGCCTCGTACCACAGCGAGACGCGCGCATACAGATCCCAGCAATAGAAATCGATCCGCTCTCCAGATTCGGCGAGGTCGGCCATCAGCTCCTGCACGCCGCCCAGAGAAAGGTCTTCAAGATGGACGAGCCCGACCACGACATCCGCCACCTGGACGCCGGTGTTGTCGATGTAGTTCTGCACATCGACCTGGCTCCCTGCGGCGCGCAGCAGGCGCACAAAAGTGTCGCCCAGAATGGCATTCCGCAGATGTCCAACGTGCGCCGCCTTGTTGGGATTGATGCTGGTATGTTCGACCAGTGCATGCAGGTGTTCCGTCGGAGCCGGAACATCGGACCTGACAGCGAAGGCCTGCACCAGCGAGGCGCGATCGAGCCGCGCGTTGATATAGCCCGCTCCCGCTACCTCGAAGGACGCGAATCCCGGAACGGAGCCGAGCGCAGCAACAATTTCCTCGGCGATCTTCCGGGGCGCCTTGCGCAGCTTGCGGGCCAATTCGAAAGCGAGCGGCGTGGCATATTCGCCAAAGGCCAGCTCCGGAGGCTGCTCGAGAACGATGGTCTCGACGTCGATCTGATAAAGACTGCGAAGTACAGCGCGCAGGCGATCCTGCAGCTGCTTCTGTTGTTCGAAATACACGCGAGAACCACCAATCGAGGAAAACGGCTGTCGTTTTAGGGTTCGATTTTAACAGGCGCCACCCGCTAAACCCGCGATTCGGCGGGCCGTTTCGCAGCGGACTGGCCCTTGCTCTAAGATGAGAAGAGCACCATCTGCACGACTTCTTCATCCTTCATGTCTGAGCCCAACACGTTCTATCTCACGACGCCGATCTACTACGTCAACGCGCGCCCGCACATTGGCACCACCTACACCACGGTGGTCGCCGACGCCATCGCCCGGCGCAAGCGGGCGCTCGGCATCGACACGTTTTTCCTCACCGGGACCGACGAGCACGGACAGAAGATCGAGCGCTCGGCGAAGCAGGCCGGTTGCAGCCCCCAGGAGTTCACCGATCGCGTCTCCGCCCAGTTTCGCGCCTTGTGGGACCGCATGGGCCTCACCTACGACGACTTCATCCGCACCACTGAGCCGCGCCACAAGCAGGGCGTGCAGAAGCTCTTCGCGCTGCTGCGCGACAAAGGTTTCATCTACAAGGGCTCATACACCGGACAGTATTGCGTCTCCGATGAAGCGTATGTGGATGTGCCTCCGGGCGCGCCCTGCCCTGACTGCGGCCGCATCACCGAAACGGTGAACGAGGAGAATTATTTCTTCAAGCTCTCGGCCTTCGAGCGTCCGCTGCTGGAGTACTACGAGGCTCATCCGGAATTCATCCGCCCGGAGACGCGGCGCAACGAGGTCATCGCCTTCGTCAAAGCCGGCCTGAAGGATCTCTCCGTCAGCCGCACCAGTTTCTCGTGGGGCATCCCGGTGCCCGGCGACGAGAAGCACGTGATCTACGTGTGGATGGACGCGCTGGCTAACTACATCACGGCGCTGGGCTGGGCCAGCGACGATCCGTCAAAGTTTGAAAAGTACTGGCCGGCCGACCTCCACATCGTCGGCAAGGAAATCACGCGGTTTCACTGCGTCTACTGGCCGGCCTTCCTCATCGCGGCAGGCATTCCGCTGCCGAAGAGCATTGTTGGCCACGGCTGGCTGCTGTTTGAAGAGAACAAAATGTCGAAGTCGCGCGGCAACATCGTGCGCGCCGAGACGATTCTGGACGTCCTTGGCGCCGATGCGCTGCGCTACTTCCTGCTCCGCGAAGTAGTCTTCGGGCAGGATGGCAGCTTCAGCTTCGACGCGCTGCTGCAGCGCTACAACTCCGATCTTGCCAACGGCTACGGGAATCTGGTGAGCCGGACGACGGCCATGATTGGGCGATATTTCGACGGACTCGTTCCCTTACCCGCCACCGGCGGTGGTGCCATCCCTCGCGCCGGAGAACTCAGGAAGGAAATCCCCGAAGCCATCGCGGCCTTCGCCCGTCACTTCGACGCGTACGACTTCTCGCGCGCACTCGAGGCCGTCTGGTCGCTGGTCGCTTCGGTCGACGGCTTTCTCACCGCCACCGCTCCATGGAAGAAGGACGAGGACGTCACCGAGGAACAGCAGCAGGCCTACCGCTCGACGATCCTCTACATCGCGGCCGAGGCCATTCGCATCATTACCGCCCTCGTCTATCCGGTCATTCCGGAGGCGGCGGCGAAGGTCTGGGCGCAGCTGGGCCTGGGCGACATTCACAAAGCGGATTTGAAGAACCTCGAGTGGGGTGGTCTCCGACCGGGCACGAAGCTTGGCGAGGCCTCTCCTCTCTTTCCCCGCGCCGACAAGGAG
>JBAUZR010000089.1:0-8329 GCA_049585375.1 Acidobacteriaceae bacterium | reverse complement strand
GGGTTGGGCAGGAGGCGCGTGTCAATCCAGGGAATGCGGTTTGCGGGCACGAAGAAGAGGGCGATGGCGATGAGGAAGGCGAGGGAACGCAGGATGCGGGAGGCGGCGGGCTCAAGGCGGGTGGTGGCTTTGGCGCCGGTGGCGGCGATTTGCCAGTAGAGGAGGAAGGCGATCCAGACAGCGGGGAAGAACCAGTTGTAGAAGGCTTGCATGCCGGGGTCCTCGGGAGAAGATTACGCGACCGGGGCGGGGTTGGTTCCCCCATTCGCAGGGGGCGAGGCTGCGAGGTGTCAGCACGGCGGTGAAGCCAGGATCCTGGCGCCGCTCAGGATGAAAGGTTGCGCCAGGAGGAGAGGGGGATTTGCGGGAGGAGTTCGAGGAGGGCGGCGTGTTCCTGGGCGCGGGAGGCACGGAGGCGGGTGCGGACCTGGTCGAGGTGGGAGTCGAGATGGCCGGGGTGGCAGACGAGCTCCCAGACGGGCTGGCGGATGCCGGTGCCGGAAGCAGGCGGCATGGCGGCGAGCAGAGCGCGGAGGGTGGCTGGGACATCGGTGGTGCCGGTGGCGAGGACGCCGAGGGTGCCGGAAGGGGTGGCGAGCGAGGCGGCGCGGACTCGCTGGAGGAAGCCGCGGTGCTCGGTGTGGAGGGCGACGACGGCGAGGCGGCGGAGAGTGGAGGCTCCGGGAGTAGCGCGTAGAGACCAGGCGGGCTCGAAGGGATTGCGGATGGCGGGGATTCCGCAGGCGCGGGCGGCTTTGAGGAGCGGGCGCAGGATTCCGGAGAAGAGGTGGGTGTGTTTGTGCGTGTCGACATGCGACACAGGGAGGCCGGTGGCCTGGAGGCGGCGGATCTGGGCGGTGGCTTCGGCGGTGATTTCTTCGGCGCGGATGCGGAAGGTGAGGAGGTCGCGGACGAAGTGGGTGAGGCTGTCCCTGAACGTCCGGCGGTTGGGGCAGAGGGTGGGAATCTGGCTGGGAGGGAGCGCGGGGGTGCCGTCGACGAGGAGGATGTGGCAGCCGACTTCGAGTGTGGGATGGTCGTGGGCGAGGCGGACGGCGTCGTCGAAGAAGGGGCCGGTGGCCATGAGGGTGGCGGAGGAGAGCGCGCCGGCGGCGTTGAGTTCGACGATGGAGCGATTGATGCCGGGGGTGAGGCCGAAATCGTCGGCGTTGACGAGCAGCATGAGAAGACAGCGTACAGCGTACAGCGTTCAGGCGTACAGAGAGAGCGGGGGACAGGTCGGCTGGTGGGACGGTCAGCTGGGTCTGCCGTCAGCCGGTGGTGCCGCCGTAGATGGAGGGGTTGAGGGTAGGGTCGTTGTACATCTTGAGCTGGCGGTAGATTTTGAAGCGGCGGCGCCCCTGGAGGACGTCGGCCCAGAGCTGATCAAGGCAGGCGACGAGGTCGTCACGCTGCTCGGTGAGGAGGGCGAGGCGTTGGCGGTTGCGGTCGGCGTGGCCTTGAGGGCCGTTGGGGCGGTCGATTTCCTCGCGGGTGTGGAAGAGTTTGAGGGCGAGGATGGAGAGGCGGTCGATGATGAGGCCGGGGGATTCGGAATTTAACGGGGCCGCCGCGGTGGGGCCCCCCTGTGGACGGAGGAACTCCGTGGCCTGATCGAAGAGGATGGCGTCACATTGCTCGGCGAGGTCGTTGCGGCGCTGGTTGTAGCGGTCGATGGAGCGTTTGACTTCGGCGATGTCGCGGTCGGAGGCGCGGGGGTCGCGGGCGCGGTCTTCGGTATGCCAGAGGTCGAAGTTGGCGCGGTGCTGGTTGAGGACGGTGTCGTAGAAATCCTGGGCGTGGATATGGTGGGGGTCTTCGTTGCGGTGCCAGAGGGAGGTGGCGCGGTCGTGGAGATGGGCGATTTCGAGGGCGGAAAAGTGGAAGGGGTCGGACATGGCATCCCCGTGCCTATGGTAGAACAGGCGGGCCGAGCGTGTAGCGTATAGCGTGTAGCGTGGGCATCGATAATGGACCGGTTAGCGAAGTTGCGGTCAGCTAAAGGGCCGGTTAGCTGAACGGCGGTCAGCGAAAGGTGGTGTATGACAACTGTATGAGCGAGCAGCCGCGGATTTTGTGTATCAGCACGTATGAGAAGGGTCAGGCCTTCATGGAGGAGTGCGCGGCGCAGGGGTGCCGGGTGATGTTGCTGACGCTCGACAAGCATCGCAACGGGGACTGGCCGCGGCGGATTCTGGAAGAGCTGGTGACCATGCCTGACGGATTGACGATGGAGCAGGTCACCAACACAGTGACGTATCTGGCGCGGACGCGGCGGTTCGACCGGCTGGTGGCGCTGGACGAGTTCGATATGGAGACGGTGGCCGACCTGCGGGAGCACATGCGGATTCCGGGGATGGGGCGGACGGCGACGTCGCATTTTCGAGACAAGCTGGTGATGCGGGAAGAGGCGCAGCGGGCGGGATTTCTGGTTCCGGAGTTCACCCGGGTGCTGGTGCATGAGGAACTGCACCAGTGGATGGAGCGGGTGCCGGCGCCGTGGGTGCTGAAGCCGCGGGCGGAGGCATCGGCGATCGGGATAAGGAAGTGCCATGAGGCGGCGCAGGTGTGGCGGGCGCTGGAGGAGTTGGGGGATCGTCAGAGTTTTTCTCTGCTGGAGCGATTTGTGCCCGGCGATATTTTTCACGTCGACTCAATCGTGAGCGAGGGGAAGGTTGTTTTCGCGGCGGTGAGCGGGTATGGGAAGCCTCCCATGCAAGTGATGCACGAGGGCGGAGTTTTCACGACGCGGGTGATCGATCGCGGATCGGAAGAGGCGCGGGAGCTGACACGGATGAATGCGGAGCTGATGCCGGCGCTGGGTTTGCGGAATGGGGTGACGCACGCGGAGTACATCGGCAAAGATGGGCGGACGTATTTTCTGGAGGCGGCGGCGCGGGTGGGCGGCGCGTTCATTGCGAATGTGGTGGAGGCGGCGACGGGGGTGAATCTGTGGCGGGAGTGGGCGCGGATCGAGGTGGCGGATGTGCGGGGGCAGGCGTATCGGGCGCCGCAGCCGCTGGCGTTTTATGCGGGGAGCGTGCTGTGCCTGGCGAAGACCGCGGAGCCGGATACGCGGAAGTTCTTTGCGCCGGAGATTGTGCTGCGGCTGAAGAAGCATCATCACGCGGGACTGGTTGTGAAGAGCGAGGATCCGGAGCGGGTGCGGGTGCTGCTGGAGGAGTTTGCGGAGGGGTTTGCGCGGGAGTTTCTGGCGGTGGCGCCGGTGCCGGATAAGCCGACGGCTTGATCGCGCTTGCGCGATCGTGCCGAGCGGATAGCGGCCAGTACGGCGCGGAACGGACCAGCAGGGATTAGGGATTAGGAGGGAGTTTGGCTGAAGCGTTGATGTTTCCGCATCGGAGGTATAACCCGCTGCGGCGGGCGTGGGTGCTGGTGTCTCCACACAGGACGGCGCGACCGTGGCAGGGGGAAGTGAGCAAGTCTTCCGGCTTCTCGGACGTGCACTACGATCCGGAGTGCTATCTGTGTCCTGGGAACACGCGGGCGGGCGGGAAGGTGACGCCGCCGTATGAGGGAACGTACGTTTTCGACAATGATTTTGCGGCGCTGCTGCCGGATTCACCGGAGCCGGATCGCGAGGCGGGGGGTGGAGGAACGCAGGAGCTGCTGCGCGCGGAGCGGGAGCGGGGACGGTGCCGGGTGGTGTGCTTTCATCCCGACCACAGCCTGACACTGGCGCGGATGGACGTGCGGGATATCCGGCGGGTAGTCGATGTTTGGACGGAGGAGTATCGGACGCTGGGGGCGGAGCCGGATTTCCGGTACGTGCAGATCTTTGAGAATCGCGGGGCGATGATGGGGGCGAGCAATCCCCACCCGCACGGGCAGATCTGGGTGACGGAGCATGTGCCGGACGAGCCTTTGGCGGAGATGGAGGCGCTGTCGGCGTATCGGGAGAGGCGCGGGGGTTGTTTGCTGTGCGATTACGCTGCGCTGGAGGCTCGGGAGCGGGTGCGGGTGGTGAGCGAGAACGAGAACTTTCTGGCGGTGGTGCCGTGGTGGGCGGTGTGGCCGTTTGAGACGCTGGTGGTGGCGAAGCGGCATGTGCGGTCGCTGCTGGACTTTAAGGATGCGGAGCGCGAGGGGCTGGCGGATGTTCTGAAGCAGGTGACGACGCGCTACGACAATCTGTTCGAGACGAGCTTTCCGTACACGATGGGCTTCCACCAGGCGCCGACGGATGGGTGCGGGCACGATGAGTGGCATTTCCACGGGCACTTTTTGCCGCCGCTGCTGCGGTCGGCGACGGTTCGGAAATATATGGTTGGATTCGAGCTGCTGGGGATGCCGCAGAGGGATCTGACGCCGGAGGCGGCGGCGGTGCGGCTGCAGGGGGTTTCACCGGTGCATTTTCTGGACAGGGGATAGGGGCTTCCGGGGCTATGTGAGTGTGAACGGCCCGATCCCCGCTCGGGATTCTTTTCGGCCGCTGCGCGACCGATTCCCGCCGCGCTCAGGTTCGTGATGACGAATGCTGCTCGTTCCGCTACGGGGTCCATTCGACTCCACGGTGGAGGCATCCTGCACCGCCGGGAAGAGCGCGGCGGCGCTTCGCTCAGGATGACAGCTGAGTGATTCGCTCAGGATGACAAGTTGGGGAGTGGTGAGCCCGCTGGGACTCGAACCCAGGACCCACGCCTTAAAAGGGCGTTGCTCTACCAGCTGAGCTACGAGCTCACAGGTGATTCCCGAACAAGCTGGTGTTGCCGGGGCCGCTGGGGACGTGGCGAAACTTGATCCACCGGGGCGGCTGATTCCAGGTTACCACAGTGGGCGGCGAGGCGAGATTGTGTGCCGGGAAGGCTTGCATCCGGCGAAAGCGGTCATGTGTACTGGCGTTAAGAGTCCACCGCCGTAACGTTGTTTCGTTACCGAAGAGGAATACCCTCGCCGTTCCTGAAGATTTACCGTGGGGAGACCCTCGTTCAGTCTGAGAGCGGGCGCGCGGTTCCTGATGGGGAGGAGCGCGACGGTTCAGAAGGCACGATAAAACAGGGAGTTGTCCCGTTGGGGGCTGTGACCGGAGCGCGCGGGGCCGGGCGGGGCGCAGTGCAGACGAAGACAGGGTGAGCGCAGAGCGGAGCAGGCGAGACAGAGGCGCAGCCGGGAGACAGGCGGCAGGCCGGGATTGCCGGAAAAGGAAACACCGGATGAAGCGGGAAGAGGATGAGAGAAGCGGCCGGAAACCCGAAAGCGAGCAGGCCGATGATGTAGCCACGCTGTACTCATGGGCGAATCTGCATGGGGCGAAGTATCGGGACTTCAGCGCGTCGCGGCAGGAGGCGCGGGATCAGCTGCGGCAGCGGACGATGGACGAGCGAGCGCGGGTGGCGCGGGAAGAGACGCGCGGAGAAGCTCCCAGGCAGGACGACGAAAACGATTTGTGGGAGACGTTGCTGCCGGGTGTCAAGCTGACGCGGAATGAGCCGGCGCGGACGGAAGGCACGCCGGAGCGGGCTCTGGAGCGGTCGGCTGAGCGGGCAACCGAGCGGCTGATGGAACGGCCGGTCGAGAGGCCGGCGGAGCGGGCGGCAGAACGGCCCGGAGAACGACTGATGGAACGGCCGGCGGAGCGGGCAAATGAACGGGTGCCGGAGCGGCTGGGGCGGGTGATTGAAGGGCTGGCGGCGCTGCCGGTGGTGTCCGGGAAGGAGCCGGAGACGCCTGCGGTGCGGACGCTGCCGCCGGCGCGGGAAGAGGAGATCGCGAAGGAGCGGATGACGGACCGGCCGACGGACAGGCCGACGAACGGGCGGTACGCGGAGGAGGAAAGAGTGCCGGTGCGTCCTGCGTGGCTGGGTGAGGCGGAGCCGGCGACAGGGAATGCGGCTGAGCCGGAGACGCTGCCATCGCCGCGCGAGCGTGCGGGGTCGCGGTGGTTTGCGCTGCGCGGATTGTATGGACGGAGCCAGGAGGAAGCGCAGCCGCAGCGGCAGGAGGGACAGGTTCCCGTGGTGGCGGTTTTTTCGCTGGCCGGGGGCGTGGGCAAGACGAGCGTGGTGGCGAGTGTAGGCCGGGCGCTGGCGGCGCGCGGGGAACACGTGCTGCTGGCGGATACTTCGCTGTTTGGGGTGCTGCCATTTTATTTTGGCGCACGGGAGATCAAGCCCGACGTGCTGCGGACGTTCAGCGGAGGGCCGATGGACACGCCGGTGCATCTGCTGACGCTGGACGGAGAGCGGGCGGCGGCGGATCAGGAGCTGCTGAAGCGCGAGGTGGCAAAGGCGGCGCAGGATGCGAACCGGGTGCTGATCGATGTGGCGACGGGATCGGCGGCGATGCTGCGCCAGGCGCTGCGGCTGTCGCCGACGGTGCTGGTGCCGGTGGTGCCGGACATGGCGTCGGTGGTGAGCCTGCAGTCGCTGGAGACGTTTTTCAAGAACCAGGAAGGCCTGAGCGGGCAGCCGCTGCGGGCGTGGTATGTGCTGAACCAGTTTGATCCGTCGATGCCCCTGCAGCTGGATGTGCGGGAGGTGCTGCGCCAGCAACTGGGCGAGCGGCTGCTGCCGTTTGCGATCCACCGCAGCACGGCGGTGAGCGAAGCGCTGGCGGAGGGGATGACGGTGATTGACTACGCGCCGAATTCGCCGGCGGCGGAAGACATCATGAACCTGGTGACGTGGATTCGGAACACGTCGGTCGCGGTGACGGGCAGCCAACGCGGGATGCGCTGGAGCGAACGATGACCCAGGCCGAGCTGTGGGACGGCTTCGAAAACGGACGGGGGCCGTTCTTCCATCTGCTGCGGCTGTTGATGGTGGCGTTTGGCGTGGTGGCGTTGTTTTTCTTTGGATCACTGCCGCTGGCATGGCCGCAGCAGGCGGTGCTGGGACTGCTGATGCTGCTGCTGTGTATCTGGCTGAGCCGGGTTTCGGACTCGTATCTGATCACGCTGACGCTGATGATGATGTCGATGTTCGCCACCTTCCGCTATGCATGGTGGCGCGTGAGCACGGTGATTGCGTTCTTCCAGGATCCGGGATCGAAGTGGGGCCCTGTGGACGCGTTTTTCATTGTGCTGCTGCTGGGGGCGGAGGCGTACGCGTTTTCGATTTTGTATCTGGGATTTCTGCAGACGGTATGGCCGCTGCGGCGGGCGCCGGTGGCGCTGCCGGACGATGCAGAGGAGTGGCCGGAAGTCGATCTGCTGATTCCGACGTATAACGAACCGCTGGATGTGGTGCGTTACACGGCGCTGGCGTCGCTGAATATCGACTGGCCGGCGGACAAACTGCACGTGTACATCCTGGACGATGGGAACCGCGAGGAGTTCCGGACGTTCGCGCTGGAGGCGGGGATTGGATACATCACGCGCGGCGATAACCAGGGAGCGAAGGCAGGGAACATCAACCACGCGCTGGAGACCCTGACAGCGCCGTTTGTCGCGATCTTCGATTCGGATCACGTGCCGACGCGGAGTTTTCTGCAGATGACGATGGGGTGGTTCCTGCGCGATCCGAAGCTGGGGATTCTGCAGACGCCTCATCATTTTTACTCGCCTGATCCGTTCGAGCGGAACCTTGGGCAGTTCAAGGTGATCCCGAACGAAGGCGAACTCTTCTACGGCATCGTGCAGGACGGGAACGATTTCTGGAACGCGGCGTTCTTCTGCGGATCGTGTGCGGTGCTGCGGCGGTCGGCGCTGGATGAGATTGGCGGGATTGCAGCGGAGACGGTGACGGAGGACGCGCACACCTCGCTGCGCATGCAGACGCATGGCTGGAACACGGCGTACATCAACATTCCACAGGCGGCGGGGCTGGCTACGGAGCGGCTGAGCGCGCATGTGAAGCAGCGGATCCGGTGGGCGCGGGGGATGGTGCAGATTCTCAGGATCGAGAATCCGCTGTTTGCGCCGAAGCTGAAGCTGGCGCAGCGGCTTTGCTACTTCAACGCGATGACGCACTTTTTGTATGCGCTGCCGCGACTGATTTTTCTGACGGCGCCGCTGATCTATCTGATTTTCGGATTCACGAATATTCCGGGGTACTGGATCGCAATCCTGGCGTATGCGCTGCCCCACCTTACGCTGTCGAGCGTGACCAACTCGCGGATTCAGGGGTATCACCGGCACTCATTCTGGAACGAGATTTATGAGACGGTGCTGTCGCCCTACATTCTGCTGCCCACTTTAACGGCGCTGATCAACCCGAAGGCAGGGAAGTTCAACGTGACGTCGAAGGGCGGGATGGTGACACAGACCTTCTTCGACGCGCGGATCGCGCAACCGTTCATTGTGCTGCTGGCGTTCAACGTGCTGGGGCTGCTGATGGTGGTTCCGCGCTTCCTGCACATTCCAGGGCTG
>JBAUZR010000088.1:0-3978 GCA_049585375.1 Acidobacteriaceae bacterium | reverse complement strand
CATATGAAGGATCGAAGCGGTGTCCTGGCGGAGAAGGTGAGATATCGGCAGCGGTTCCGGGTTGCGGCGACAATTCGCCATGCCCGATGTTCAGCAACCTTCAGAGGACCTGGACGCCCTGACGGCCGCACCCCGGAATCACAGGCTGCTCTTCGAAAATGAGACGGTCGGGTGCTCGACACGATTGTCCGCCCCGGCCAGACCGTCCCGTTGCACACACATCAATGGCCGAGCACGAATTACCTGCTCAGCTGGAGCGACTTCATCCGCCGCGATAGTGACCGGGCGGTGATCCTTGACAGCCGCAGCCTCTCGCCCAAACCCGCTGCCGGCAGCGCGTTCTGGGGACCGCCCCTGGCCCCGCACACGCTGGAAAACATCGGCGCGTCCGACCTTCACGTGATCACCGTAGAACTCAAACACGCCTGATCGTCACGTCGCGATCTGAGAATTTCTCCATTGCGGGCAAGACCGACTCTGCTGGGAATCGAACACCAAATCGATCGACCAGATCCGGAACGCTGTTGAAATCAATTTCCAGTGCGTGGCGCTCACACAGACCGGCGAGGAACTGCGGGCTGGCGTTGGTTACACCCCGTGCGTGGTGCTGATGGTCAGACTGGATCACACAGCTTGAAAATTAATCCCAGCGCACCAGAGGCCGGGCTGAGGATGGGGCAGTCCATCTTTGAGGTCGAGTCCCCTGCGAATGCCTGGCGCTATGGTTCGGCGGCGGCTACGCTGGCGCGGTGTATGTAGCTGTCCATCGCTTCGCGGGTCTGGACACCATCAAGCACGCTCTGCGAGGCACCCTGCCAGGAGCCGAGCCATAGCTCGTACTGTTCGTCCTGAACCAGGACGCTGTCGATAAGGCTGGCCGCCTCGTCGCGCTGGGCGAGAGTGAGCCGAATGGGCTCGCTCGTGCCCAAAGCGGAACCCACCCGGTCCTTGAAAGTCCCAATGCGTTGTTGGGCGGCGACGCTGGTCTGCACCAGATCGTTAAAGTGCGCGCCTTCGCCATCGACTCGATCAAAGACCTCGGCAATATTCTCGGGCAGAAGCTCGACGCCGCCACTGGATTTTGCGACAGACCAGACCGACCGGGATGGCGCGTGCATGCCTCCATTTGGCCCTGACAGCATGGTGACGGTGATGGAGCCGCCCTGTGGCCTGGCGTTGCGCAGAACGGCGAGCGATGACCGCTCCCACGCGATGTTGCGGTGAACCAGCGCGAGATCAAGCTCGAAGACCTTCAGATTGTCGGCGCACTCATGATGGAAGCTTTCGATGAGTGCGCGGCGTTCATTTGCGTGGTGAATGACTTCTACGGTCTGTTCGAGGCCGATGGCGATGAGGATGCCGAGGACGATGATGAACGGTGCACGAAGAATTCGCGCCTGGTCATCGGAGCGTGTTGGGGCGGGTGGATATCGATCATCGGGGCTCCCGTGGAATGAAGTGACGAATACTGATGGGCTGTTCTATCGAACTTATGGCGCGGCACCAGTGTTGCGGTCGGAGTTCTCCCGCTGAGGAGCGGTGGCTGATGCGTCCCTGAGGGCGCTGGTGGACTCCATACCAAGAAAGCGTTGAATGACGGCAAGCGAGCCCTGCGCTGCGGAGGTGGCGGAGAGGAGCTCCTGCGTGGTTTGCAGGCTGGGTGTGGAGGAGGGAGGACGCCGGGAGATGGCGCCGGCGAGCTCGATCGATCTCTGGAAATCATGGAAGGAGTTCATCAGAGTGTCGAATACCTCATACCGGTAGGTGTTGACACGAAGCTCAGCCGCAGACATCAGACCGAGCGAGCCGTCGGCGCGTACAGCCTGCCACGCGCCATCAGGCGTGCGGTAGAGAATCCAGGAGTAGTTGAGCGGGCCTGACAGCGGTGTGCGGGGCGACGAGAGGTGCTCATTGAGGATGCTCACATCGCGGTCAAGCTGGGCCTGCATGCTGGCAACGCTGCGCAGGTTCATTTCCAGGACATCACGATTGAGGTCGCGTTCGGCTGCGAGCTGTCGGCGGGCTTCGGCGAGACGGTTACGGAAGTGGAGGTACTCCACGGTCTGTTCGAGGCCGATGGCGATGAGGATGCCCAGGACGACGATGAAGAGGTGGACGAAGAAGTCCCGCTTCGTCATGGGCGCGTGCTGGGGCGGGTGGATGTCGATCATAGGGTCGGGTTTCTCCACAGGGATCTCAGCTGGCTGCTGACTCACGATTTCAGGTGGATCAAGGCTGGGCGGCGTTGCAGAGGCAGGTAAAGGGGACGGGTCGGGATCGATCCGAGTCTCGGATGCAAGCGAGATGGGGTCTTGCTCATTCATGCGTGCATTTGGTTTGCGGCTCGGAAGGTGCGAGTTTATCGCAAGCCGGCCATCGAGGCCATCGATCAATTGTTGCCAAATCGCCGAGTCGCTCATTGAGAAATTTAAGACTGACTATGATTGTGTCCGTATGACCGGCGATCCCGAAATTTCGAGGCCGTAACCGACCGGGGCGGGACGGGGACGGCGAAATGTCCGAAAAGCCGACTATCCAACAATGAGCGCATTCGCGCCGGTACTGGTGGTGAGGGGCAGCGCGGCGGACCTGGCAAAGCCAATCGATTTCGGCTTGCAGCCGACGAGCCGTTCGTCCACGGCCTGAAATTCGGCGTTCGATGCGGGACGATTCAACGCGCCGGCGTAGTAAACCTCGTCGCCAACAAAATCTCTGAAAAGTTAGCTTCGCGTCGAGCGAATTCCAATCGCTTACACTACCAACACTCATGCCAGCGCGCACAAACCTCGATTTGGATACCCTGCGCACTCTCGTCGTGGCGCACGACCTGGGAGGCATGGCGCAAGCAGCAGACCGTCTTGGCCGTACTGCATCGGCCATCAGCCTTCAGATGAAGCGCCTGCAGGATGATCTGGGAGTGGCAGTCTTTCGCAAACACGGCCGCGGTCTCGTACTCACCGAAGCTGGAGAAGCAGCGCTCGCCTATGCGCGCCGCATCCTTGCCATTCATGACGAGTTGCTGGACACCGTCCAGGGAGATGGCCTTGCTCGCAATATCCGGATCGGCTGCCCGCAAGACTTTGCCGCAATCCTGCCTTCGGTACTGTCGCAATTCGCTGCGCTGTTTCCGCGAATACAGGTCGAACTCTTCATTGAAGGCAACGCTGCCCTTGCCGAAGCGATTGAGAAGTCGCGGATCGACCTTGCTATTGTCATTGGTCATGAACGCCGATCGGCAGCGCAGACAGTGGGCCAACTGGACCTCGTGTGGATCGCCTCTTCCGCGTTCGTGCCGCCCCAGGGAAGGCCTCTGCCGCTTGTCGTATTAGGGCCGCAGTGTGCCTTCCGGAAATGCGCAATTCAACACCTCGAGGCCACAGGCATGTCGTACCGCATTGCAGCCAGCAGCCCCAGCCTGGATGGTCTGCGGGCGGCCTTGCTGGGTGGCCTCGGCATCACGGCGCGTACTTCGTTCAATCTTTCCCAGGGCCTCGTGTATGCCGAGTCACTCTATGGTTTGCCTTTGCTGGGAGTCCTGCCCGTCACTCTGCACCGCAATGCGCACCTGAGCGGAGATGCCGCCGATCGCATGGCGATGCTTCTCGTTGAGGCAACGAGGTTCGTTCTCGCCCCTCTACCAAACTCGGAAGCACTCCGCGAACGCCGCAACGGCAGCGCCACAACCGTTGCGGCCGGTGCAGGAACGCATAAGTCGCGCTCACACCTGCGTTGAGAACAATCAAATTGTGCGGCGGCTGTTCGATCGCTACATTGGCGTCATGGCGATCAAGCGTCTCCCTCTTCTTGCCCTTCTGCTGTTTGGCTCAATCATGGCCACCGCTCAAACGCCTTCTATCGTCGGTACATGGGTTCTCACGAAGGCTGACAAACTACTTCCGGACGGCAGGCGAGTGCCGGATTACGGAGCACATCCGCATGGGCTGGTCATCTTCACCAGCGATGGTTACTACTCTGTAC
>JBAUZR010000087.1:0-9450 GCA_049585375.1 Acidobacteriaceae bacterium | reverse complement strand
GCACAACGGTATCCAGGGAAGTCCCGGGGCCGAAGACTGCGGCCACACCGTTTTCCCGGAGAAAACCAAGATCCTGATCGGGGATTGTTCCCCCCAGCACCACCAGAATGTCGTCGGCGCCGCGTTCCGTCAGCATCGCGGTAATGCGCGGCACGATGGCGTTGTGGGCGCCGGAGAGGATGCTGAGACCGATGCAGTCCACGTCTTCCTGAAGCGCTGCATTGACGATCATCTCCGGGGTCTGACGCAGGCCGGTGTAGATGACTTCCATGCCGGCGTCGCGCAGCGCCCGGGCAATGACCTTGGCGCCACGGTCGTGGCCATCGAGACCAGGTTTGGCCACCAGGACGCGAATGGGCGTGGTGCGTTCAGACATGGGAACGCTGAAGAATAGCACACTCGTTCAGGGTTAAGAGACCAGTTCCGTCGAGGAGGTAAGCGGCAGCCGCCGCAACAGCGGGCTCATCGTAAGCCCCTGCACCACAATGGAAAAGATCACCACCACATAGGTGATGGCCAGCAGCTGATCGTGAAAGGTTCCGGGCGATAGTGACAGGGCGAGGGCGACGGCGAGGCCCCCGCGCAGCCCTCCCCAGGTCAGCACCGAGATGGCGCCGCGTGCCGGCTTGTGAAAGGCACGAACGATGCCCAGCGAAGTGACCACACTCAACCATCGTGCTCCGAGGACGACGGGAATGGCCAGCAGTCCTGCATAGATGTAAGTTGCCTTCCAGGGCATGGCGAGCAGCTCGAATCCCAGGAGCAGGAAAAGGATGACGTTCATGATGGCGTCAATCAGATCCCAGAAGTCGTCCACGTGATCGCGGGTGGTGGGGGACATGGCGAGGGCCCGGGCGCGACCGCCCACGACCAGTCCGGAGGCCACCGCCTCGAGGGGAGCTGACAGGTGGAGCGCGTCAGCGAGAGCGTAGCCGCCCATGGCAAGCGCGAGCGTCAGCAGAACCTCCGTGCGATAGCTGTCGAGCGAACGCAGGAGACGATAGACGAGGTAGCCCAGTCCAAGTCCGAGGGCAATCCCACCGCCGGCCTCGAGCAGCAGATGCCAGGTAAAGCTACCCAGAGAGGGCTGTTTTCCGTGGCTGAAGCTCTCCAGCAGAGTGAGGAACAGCACCGCGCCCACTCCGTCGTTGAAGAGTGACTCGCCGGTCAGCTGCGCCTCCAGTTGGGCCGGAGCGCCCACGCGGCGCAGCATTTCCAGCACCGCGATAGGGTCGGTGGGCGAGATGAGAGCGCCAAAAAGAAGGCAGGCGACAAAAGGCGCGGTGAATCCGGTGAGGCCGAGAATGGCCTTGGTCGATAATGCGATCAGAACAGCCGAAAACAGCGTGCCGAAAGTCGCAAGGGCCGTGACCGCGGCTTTCTGCCTGGCCAGGTCGGCGAGATTCAGGTTCAGCGCCCCCGCAAAAAGCAAAAACGCCAGCATTCCATGGAGAACCACAGCGGAGAAGTCAATGTGGCTCATGAACGCTGCCGCGCGGTTGTGCAGACCCGGAACAGCGCGCCCCGCCACAACGACCACCGCGGACATTCCCAGGGACAGCAACATGACCCCCACCGTGGCCGGCAGGCGGAGGAATCGCCGGCTAATGAAGGTGAACGCCGCGGCCAGGCAAACCAGCGTACTGAGAAGGGCGAAAATCGGCACGGTGGAAACGTTCTCCAGCGGAAATAAAGGAGGAGCAGCCCCGCGATCTCCAGCAGCCGCCCAGATTCAGGCGCTCTGCGGAGCGTTCAGGATTCGGATTCGATCTCGCCGCCACTGTCCATTGACTCCAGGGGCGTAAGCGCATCTTCCGGGACATCCCATCGTCGCAGAATCCGGTAGATAATGCCTGTCGAAAAGCCCGCCCGCGCCAGCATCCGCATCACCCGAGCGGCTTCTTTGTCGTTCTGCGGTTTGGGCACGCGCTTCCGCTCCAGATGACGACGGGCCAGTTCTTCTTCGTCGACGCTCTCGTAGGACCTATCGAGGGTGCTGGCAATGAGAGGGGCCTGAACGCCCTTACGCATCAGATCCTGCTGGACGCGGCGCCTGCCCAGGCTGGCATTCTCCTGGCGCAGCCTGGCATAATCCTGGGCATAGGCTGAGTCGTCAAGGTAGCGGTGCTCCTTCAGACGGGCGACCACAGCGTTCATCGTCGCTTCTCCGGGCTCGCCGGGCTCCACGCGGCGGCGCAACAGGCGCCTCACCTCGGCAACGGTCCGCATCTGCTGGCCCAGCAGCCGCACGGCATAGTCGTAGAGCGCGGGTTCATCCAGAGTCGCCGGTTTGCGGGATCGGGAATGCATCCGAACCAGCGTAGTACAAATGTGCAGCAGCGCAGCCGCGTTTTACGAACGACGCCGGTACCGAATCTCGAACTCGTATCCCTGATTGGGAGGGAAAAGCTCAGCGACGTGGCGCAGGCGTTCGGCCAGCGCGGGCGCAGCCAGCAGGGGATATTCGCGCTCGCGCAGGTCGGCGTAATCGAAATCGATGGTGAGGGAGAGCATATAGACGGCCAGGATGTCGGCGAAGGCGGATTCCAGAAACCCGGTCTTTGCTTTCTCGTCGACAGAGCCGCCGCGGCTGCCGTCCAGAGCCCGTCGACGGCTCTCCCAGGCATCGTGGCTGGTTTCTCCCCGGACATCGGCGGTGGCCTGCGACCAGACCAGGTCGGCAAAGCTCTGCGGAACTCCGACGACATCCACGAAGTGGTGGCCCACATTGATCAGGAACTCGAAGGCCAGCGCAAAGCGGTCCTGCATCAGCCGGGTGGAGATGAAGATGCACTCCGAGCCGCCGAAGCGCACGTTGCGATGGCAAATGGCGCGATCGCCGAGGTCGACCGAATAGTCAGGCGCCACAACCGTGTCTTCGTTCTCGCCGATGGCCAGGGGCACGAAGTACCAGGCGCGCTGGCGGAGCGCTCCGGCGACTACCGCCGGCACTGCCTGCACGATGCGCTCCAGTTCATTCTGGGCGGTATGCACCTCGCCGAAGACGGCATAGCACATACCGTTATCCGCCTGGCGAACCGCGGCTTCCTGGGCGACTTTTGTCGCGGCATACAGGGGGATCTGGGCGGCTCCGGCCATAAGTCTGTATTCTAGCTGACGAGGAGTTAGGGTATGACGGCCAATCCGCCGCCCGCACGGCTTCTGGGCATTCCGCTGGGCGATTTCGGCCTCTTTTCGTGCGTTCTGCTCTCGGTCGCTGCCGGGTTTTTCGCCTTCTTCGGCACCTGCTTCCTGGCAATCGTGGGACTTCTTTTCTGGAACACGCTGGCCCATCAGCAGATCAATTACGCCGATTCGTATCGTTATGTTGCCTTCCCCACCGGACTGCTCGTCATGGCGTTCGGGTTCGTGTTCTTTACCGCCGTCTGGCTCCGGCGCCGGCTCGCGGGGGCGGCCTGATGGCGGTAGTTCCGATTTCGGCCGACAATCTCCATCCGTCGCCGGAAGAGGCGCGCGCCTGGTGCGCCCGCCTCGAAGCGGGAGACATCCTCTACTTTCCGCAGACCCCTGTCCCCCTGACGATGGACGACGCGAGCTTCCTGCTCGGGCAGCAGCAGACCGACAGCTCGCTGCATAAGAACATCGCCTACAAGCCGAAGGTCGATCGCCTGAGCGGCGTCGACACAAAAACGGCCAGCTCCGCCGCTGTGGAGCGCCTGCAGGCAATCATGCGGCGTTATTCCGCATCGGTGGTGAGTTTTCTGGGCGGATTTTTGTCGCCATACCAGGGGCACTGGAAGCTCGACTACGCCAGCTTCCGTCCCCAGGAGGAACAGGGCCGCGATCTGCCGCTTCGTCGCCGCAACGACCTGCTCCATACGGATGCGTTTCCCACCCGGCCCACGCATGGCGCGCGGATTCTGCGCTTCTTCAACAATATTCATCCGGCGAGGACGCGGGACTGGGTGGTCAGCGATCCCTTTGCGGATGTGGTGCGGCAGTTCGTTCCCGGCCAGATTGCTCCCGGTCCCGGTTCCGCGCTGGCGCGGCTGGGCAAGTCAGCCGGGCGCAGCCTTGGACTGGGCGCCGCGATTCCTTCGCTGAAGCGTTCGCCCTATGACGAATTCATGATGCGGTTCCACAATTTCCTGAAGGAGAACCCCCGCTGGCAGGCTGAATGCCCCAAGTACCCGTTTCAGTTCCCGCCCGGTTCGAGCTGGATGGTGTACACGGATACGGTGCCGCATGCCGTGTTGTCCGGGCAATATGCGCTGGAACAGACGTTCCTGGTGCCCATGAAGGCGATGGTGAAACCGGAGATCTCGCCTCTGCGGGTGCTGGAAGAACTGGCACAGGCGCGGCTGACGTGATGGCCAACAAGATGCGACCGCGAGAGTCCCTCCAGCATCCTGTTCAGGACGAGGTCGGTAGTCCAACCGGAATGATCCACACGATTCAGTCAAAGCCCGATGCCAACATCCGGCGAGTCTTCACCAGCGTGCTGCTCGCGGTTCTTACCGCGGGCATGGTGGCCTGCAACTCGTCGGAAGTACCTGCAACGCCGTCCACTCCTTTTCGCGTGCACGCGATCTTCGATCCCAGTGCTGATGCGGCGACGCAGGTGCGCGACGCGCTGTCCGAAGCGGCCCGGCAGCACAAGCGCGTGCTGCTGGACTTCGGCGGCAACTGGTGCGGCGATTGTCAGATTCTGGACTACTACTTTCACCAGTCGCCGAACTCTGCGCTGATCGACCAGAACTATATCGTCGTGGATATCGATGTGGGACATCTGGACCACAATGTGGCGCTGGCGAATCAGTATGGGGTGACCCTCCGGCACGGAGTTCCCGCCCTGGCGATTGTGGATGCGCAGGGTCACGTGCTCTACAGCCAGAACGATGGTGAGTTCTCGTCGATGGGCCGGGTCGATCCGGCGGCGATAACCCAGATGCTCGAACATTGGAAGGTCAGCGGGTAGAGGGGGTTAATTCTTCCGCAACGACTTTTTGGTCCTCGCCCGCGTCACACGTGACGGATACACTGTGGAACGGATGCTGCGCCTCTTTCACCACATACGGAGGGCGATTTGGTCAGCCTTTGGCCACAGCGTGTTTTCGATGGCCAAAGCGGCTGCATATTCCGCCATTCTCAGCATCTTTCCCGCCCTGCTGGTGCTGACCACGATCTTCGCCATGATGCCTGCCGGCAGCGACATTCGCGGGCTGATGCGCGGCGGGTTTGAACGAATTTTGCCGCCAGACACCATGCAGCTGGCGCAGATGTATTTCGTGATCAACCATGCGCGCTCCGTTCGGATCGTGTGGGGCTCGGTCTTCATCAGCATTTTTGCCGCCATGGGCGTTCTGCTCTCGTTCATGGAAGGCTTCCGCCGCGCCTACCGTCTGCCGCGGGGCATATGGGGATTCTGGCGCGAGCGCACGGTGGCGTTGCTGCTGGTGCCGGGAACCATGGTCCCCATGGCGGCCGCGACGCTGTTTCTGGCGTTCGGGCATGCCATTGAGCGCTGGATGATCGAGAACTCCGGTCACGACCTGCACAACTACGTCATCGTAGGGTGGCGGCTGGTTCGCTGGGTGATTGCCCTGCTGGCCAGCGTTCTGTCACTGATGGTGGTGTATCACTTTGGCGTGCCGAGGGAACCGCTGCCGGGCGCCCGTCCGCGCTGGCTGGAGAGGCGCGCGCAGTGGCGGGAAACGCTGCCCGGCGCCGCGATCGCCACCGCGACCTGGTTTCTCTCCACGCTGCTGTACGGCTGGTATGTGATCCGGTTCGGGCACTATTCGCTGGTGTACGGTTCCCTGGGGGCCGGAATTGCTACGCTGGTGTGGCTGTATATGGTTTCGCTGAGCGTGCTGATGGGTGCGGAAATTAACGCGCAGGTTTTCCCGCGGTCCGATCGGATGCGCAAGCCGTTATTGGCGGGAGAGATGGTCGCTTCTGAGGAACTGGCGGTGCTGGAGTCCGGCGAAGGTCTGATTCCACCGCGGGCGGTATGAAGAGCGGGCGGCGCACGATAGAATCAGGATGGGACAAACCCAGAGTCTCCACTTCTTCGTTTTCATTTTTGAATCCTTACAACGCTTTTTGGGGGATGGATGAACTTCTCGCTGTCAGGGCCTGGCCTTTTGGCGGAAAATCCGCGGCGCGCCAAGATCGTGGCCACGCTCGGTCCCGCTTCGTCGAACGAGACGGTCTTTCGCGAACTGCTGCGCGCCGGTCTGGATGTGGCGCGCCTGAACTTCTCACACGGGACCCACCCGGAAAAACTGAAGCTGATCGAAATGGTCCGCAAGGTCGAGCGGGAAGAGGGGCGCAGCATCTGTATCCTCGGCGACCTGCAGGGGCCGAAGATCAGGACGGGCCGCCTCAAGAACCGGATTCCTGTGCAGTTGAAGGCCGGACAGCGGCTCACCATCACACCGCGCGACATTCTGGGAACCTCGAGCGTCATTGCCACGACGTTCCCCACGCTGGCGGAGAATCTGGAGCCAGGCGCGCGCATTCTGCTGTCGGACGGGCTGATCGAATTGCGCGTCATTGAGATTCCCGGCGAGGATGTGGAGTGCGACGTGATTAACGGCGGGATGCTGGGCGAGCATAAGGGCATCAATCTGCCGGGAATCGCGGTCCGCGTGCCTTCGCTGACGGAGAAAGACGAGGAAGATCTGGAGTTCGGGATGAAGCACGGTGTCGACGCGATTGCAGTGTCGTTCGTGCGCACGGCCGAAGATGTCCGGCATGTAAAGTTCCGGGTGGCGGCTCTCGGACTCGAAACCTGGATCATCGCCAAGCTGGAGAAGCCGCAGGCGATCGAGAACCTGGAAGCGATTCTGGAGAACGCCGATGGGGTGATGGTGGCGCGCGGCGATCTGGGGGTGGAGATGCCGCCGGAGAAGGTGCCGGCAATCCAGAAACATGTCATCCGGCGTGCGGCGGAGTATCGGAAGCCGGTGATCACGGCGACGCAGATGCTGGAGTCGATGATCGAGAATCCGCGGCCGACGCGGGCGGAAGCGAGCGACGTGGCGAACGCCATTTACGACGGAACGGATGCGGTGATGCTGTCGGCGGAGACCGCGGCGGGGAAGTATCCGGTCGAGGCGGTCAAAATGATGGCCAAGATCGTCAGCGAGACGGAGTCCAATGTTCGTGATGGCTCCATGCCGGAGTTGCATCACAATCGGGTGCGGCTTTCGATCGCGGAGACGATTTGCGAATCGGCGGCGCACGCGGCTGAAGACCTGGATGTAAGCGCGATCGCGGTGTTCACGGAGTCGGGAACGACGGCCAGGCAACTGTCGAAGTATCGGCCCAAGCCGCCGATATATGCCTTGTCGAGCATCGATGCGGTGATTCACCGGATGGCGCTTTTGTGGGGCGTGCATCCGATCCGATGTCCGAAACTGCAGACCGCAGAGCAGATGGTAGATCATGCGGAGAACACACTGGAACAACTGGGATTCGTGAAGCCGCGCGAGATTATGGGAATCGTCGCGGGGACGCAGACGCGGTCCGGATCGACGAATTTCCTGCGGCTGCATGTCCTCGGCGATAGGCTGACGGACGGAGCAGGCACCCACGAGGGCGGCAAGCCGGGACGACCCCTGAAAAAAGCGGCGAAACCCGGAAAGCCGGTGAAGAAGGCGGCTCGGCGGAAGTAGGACGGCAGGGAGATTTTCGCCCGTTTCTTGCATGTGTGGCAAACAGGGTAGTTACGCGACCCGCTTTGCTGTGTGTGACAAACAGAGTAATTGGCAAGAGTCTCAAATGCATGTGTGAATTCCAAAAGGACTTAGCAGGCATCAGGCTTGGATGTCGAGGTGAAGTGGCTCACGAAGTCGGGGTTTTCCGGCAAGGAGCCAGCAGTCGTCTCAAAGAGCGGAGAAACCTCCACCTGGGTGAAGGGCAGTAAAGAGCCCTGTTCCGGGATCCGTTTCAGGATCGGGACAGGGCTTTCCTTGTTTTCAGATGGATGGCCAGGTTTGAGAAGGCACTGAGAATCGCCAGCACCTGGGGTACGAAGGTAACGAGGCGCGCGGCGACTGGGAAGGTCCTGGGGGGTGCGTGTCGGAACGTCGGGTTCCACAGCCGAATCGAAGGTGATCTTTACCCGGTTGCGAAGCCGGTGTAGGCTCGCACAAAACGGGGGAGACGCGATGGCGGCCGAGCGGTTTGTTTGTCCGAAGTCAATGCGGGCATGCCCGGGACCGGGGACGTGTCCGGGATGCCGGGTGCTGACGGCGCTGCAGAGCCGCGAGGGCGAGGAGCTGCGGAAACGGCTGATGCTGCTGTGGGAGGGGAAGCCGCTGCAGGCGACGTCGTACCGGGAGCTGATGCGGGACCTGGGGCTGTCCGAGGAAGAGGCGCGGGAGCTGGAGTGCCAGGAGCAGAGCCTGGTGGACCAGGAGATAGCGCGGTTTCCCAAAGGGATTCAGTAGAGGGAGCAGCCCGCGTCTCTATCAACGCGTTACGCGGGTGAGGGTGGCGGAGAGCTCCTGAGGGATCGCGCGGGTGAGAGTGAGGACGGTAATGTCGTCTTCCCGCCCAAAGCGTTGCGCGATGCAGGCGATGGATTCCGCGGACCGGGCGCTGATGGCCCGCGCGCGATCAAAACCCAAAAAGAGAGTGTCGGAAGCCGCCATCGGCAACAGCAGGACGGAGAGTGCGAAAGATCGCAGGCGCATTCGTCCCCCTGATTGTCGGTTCGGTCTCCAACCCGGGGAATCGCGCCATGATTTCACGCGGGATGAGGAGGGCGCGAATGAGAGCTACGGGGAGAATTGGCAAACCGAGGCGGTTATGGGTGAGCGAGGGCGAGGGAGCGGAGACGTTACACGATCGGCTGAACCCATTGGCTACGCCATGCGGGCGCCTCGAAAGGATCCGCGAAATACTGGGTTTCGTGAACGACCTTGCCGTTGGAGAACTCCATAATGCTCACGGTGTAAGAGGGACGCCCCTGATAGGTGATGGTGTATTCCGTGATCCAGAGATCTGCTCTTCCGAGAACTCGCCTGATGTTGAAACCTGACGGCTTGCCGGGGTGATGACTCCGCAAGGCCTGCAAATTGGCTCGTCCGAGGATGCGCTCGCCGGACTGGGGATAGTCACAAATGGCATCGTCGTCGTAAATATCGTGTTCCGCGTTTGCGTCGCCGACTGCCGACGCCTGCCAGTGCACGTGCAGGGCTTCTCGTATTTGGATTTCTTCCGTGGACTGCGTGATTTGCGATTTGTCTGTCATATTCATCCACCTTGCACAGTGAAACCAGGGACGCGGTTCAGTGCTTCGGGTAGCCCTGCCACACGTATTCGAGGGCTTCGGGGAGGGTTTGGAGTTTGGTGGCGTGGTCGACGTGGCCGGCGTTTTCCGCAAAGACAAACTGGTAGTGGTAGTGCTTTGCGGCAAGGACCTTTGCCATTTGCTCGTTGGCAAGGACCCAGTCGTGCATGCCGTCGCGCATGGTG
>JBAUZR010000086.1:0-9119 GCA_049585375.1 Acidobacteriaceae bacterium | reverse complement strand
AAGGTCAACAGCGACCGTAACAAATCATGTTACGGGAGATAGCGGATTTTGGGGAGCCGAATTTACAACCGGTAGCCGGCAGCAGATGGCATTCACGACCGAGGGCACGGAGATCACGGAGAATCCGAAACCGGGGTCGGATTCCACGTTTTTCTCATAGCAGCGATGACGGTTCGGGCTCATTGAGTTTGGGGGGCTTGTTCGAGATATTGGCGCGAGACAAGACGGATGTGCGGGTTCTGATCCTGAGAGGCGAGGGTCTGAAGGACTTCGCGGACGCTGGAGTCGGCCTCGACGGGTTCAAGCAGGCCGATGGCCTCAGTGCGGACGGTGGCGTCGCGGTCATGAAGGAGGGCTTCGAGGATGGCGTCGCGGACGCGCATATCGACACCGATGTAGGGCTCAAGGCCCTCCAGAGCCTTGCGGCGGACGGTGGCATCGCGGTCGTAGCGAAGGGCGACCATGAGGGCGTTGCGGATGGGGCCACCCGTGCAGTTATGTCCAGAGCGGCAGGCCTGGGCGAGCAGGTCGACTGAGCTGTCGTGGACGGTGGGGTTGCCACGATTGCGGGTTCCGAGGATAAGGAGCTGACGGATCTGCGGGTCGTCCATGGTGCCGAAGGCAGTTTCAGGGAGGACGCGATAGAAGCGGACCTCGACGTTGTCGGAACCAGGCTCAAAGCTGATGTTGCTGACGCCGGCGATCTGGGCGGCGTCGATGTCTGCGGCGACGGGCACCGCGGCGGCGGCTTCTGTCTCGGCGGCGGGCGGCTGGGCGGCGGCGGTGGCCAGGGCGGAACGCATGCCGTAGTGGTATCCACCCCAGACACCGGCCCCGAGGCTGGCGAGAATGAGGGCGGAGGCGAAAACCGGCGCACTCTGGAGATGGCCGAGGCCGCGGCGGAACGACTGGCTGATACGGCGAACAACGCCGCCCTGGGGCATCGCGTCGAGGGCCTCATCGAGGCGGACACGGGCTCGGGCAACGAGGCTGGGGGAGGGTTCAACGGGTGGAGCGGCCGACATGGCCTTGTGGAGGGCGGCAATGGCTTCCATTTCCTGGCGGCAGGTCTCGCAGTGGGCGAGGTGTTGTTCCAGGCGATGGGTCCGGTCGTCGGGGAGCTCTCCGTAGACGGCCAGGACGATGTCTTCCTGAGCCAGTTCGCAATTCATTGGGATTGGTGCCTCACTTTTGCCTCAAGGGTGACTCGGTTCCGGGTCGTGGGCGCCCGTGTTGTTGATGCTCAGGGGCTCAAGTCCCCTTGTGTTTGACGTTTCTGCGGAGCGAGTGCAGTCGCGCCGTGATTAAAAAGCCTGGAATTCCGGGGCTGAAGCCCCTCTTATCCTGCGTTCTCTTCCCCTGGGCTGAAGCCTAGGGCTTTCTCGGTCGTCCTGCTGCGCAGGACCGCTTCGCTCAGGGGCTAAAGCCCGTTCTGTTTAGGCTCTCTTTCGGCACGACTGAAGTCGTGCCCTGATACAAAACCGGTGATACAGAATTTCAAAAGCCTGCGAAACTCCCATGTCTCAACCCAGAGACATGGGCATCCTGATGCTCCAGACTGCAATTACCTTTACCGCAGTTCGGCGAGGCGGGCTCGCAGTTTTTTGGTGGCGCGGAAGAGGGTGTTCTTGGCGGTCTCTTCCGTGGTGTTCAGCATTTCTCCAATGGTGCGCAGGCGGAGACCCTGGTAGTGCTTGAGCTCGAAGACCATGCGTTCGCGGGGGGTAAGCTCCTCGAGGGCTTCCCGGATGCGCTGCCCCAGGTACTTACGATCCAGCTCGCGGGCGGGGTTGGCGCCAGCCCGGTCGTCGGAGACGTTGGTGAGGAGGTCCATCTCCTCACCGGAGGAATCGATGATGACTGCCTGATCTTCGCGGCGGGACTTGCGCCGGCGGAGGTGATCGAGGCAGAGGTTGGTGACGATGCGATAGATCCAGGTATAGAACGAGCACTCGAAGCGGAAGTTGCCGAGGTACCGGTAGGCCTTGAGGAACGCCTCCTGCTGGATATCCTGGGCGTCCTGTTCGGAGCCGGTCAGGTGCATGGCCAGGCGCAACACCGCCTGATCATATTGACGCACGAGAGCGTCAAATGCCGTGCGCGAACCGGCCTGGGCTTCGCGGATCAGATCGGTTTCGGGGAGGTTCTCCCTGAGGGGACCTGCCATACGCGAGGATTGTATTTGAGGGCGGGCGGGGGAGGACCGCGCCAGGGACAAAAAGCGAAGCGCATCAGCAGGCATCGAGGCTCCTGTTGCGTGGGCGAGGCTACGCAAAAAGATAGACGCGGGAGAGACGGAAAGGTTAGCCGCGTACGCAGCCGGTGGTCGGTAGCCTGTAGCGAGGACGACCGCTACTCGTCGCGGCAGAGGGCGACGATGGCGGCGCCGTAGCGGTCGACTTTGGCGGGGCCGATGCCGCGAATGTCGAGGAGCTGTGGAATTGTGCGCGGCGCGGCACAAACGATGGCCTGGAGGACGGCATCGTGGAGGACAAAGAAGGGCGGTTTGCCGGCGGCGGCGGCTTCAGAGCGGCGCCAGTCGCGGAGGCGGTTCTCAAGGTCGGACTGAGCCGGGGTGAAGGCGGCCGGGTCCGCAGGGGCCGGGACGGCGGAGCGGGCGGATTTGGATTTGCGGGACCTGCGCAGGGAGCCGGCCTCGGCGTCGACGGGCTGAGGAAGCAGGACACGGAGGGGCTCGTGCTCGGCGAGAGTGCGGCCTTCATAGGTGAGATTGGCTTTGCGAAAGGTGATGTCGCGGCCTTCGGGATTGGTAAAGGTTTCCGAGGTCAGAGTGAGGAGGCCTGCACGGGCCAGACCGTCGAGGAGGGCGTCGAAGGCGCGACGGGCGGCGGGAAGACTGGTGTTGCGAGCGACATCTGTAAAAAGGCGGCCTGTGGATTTGGAGCCGGAGGCCTGCAGGTCCCGAAGGATGCGGCGGAGATCGCGCTCCTGCTCGGGAGTGGGCTCGGCGAAGGGCTGGGCGGTGGCGGACTGGGGCGAGCAGAAATCACACTGGCCGCAGGGGCGTCCGGGGTTGTCGCCGAAGTGCCGGACGAGGGCGGACATGCGGCATTGGGGCGTCTCGGCGAACTGCACGATGCGGTCGAGCTGGGCGCGGCGCTGGGCCAGCTGCTGCTGATAGCCGGAGCGCCAGACGCCGGCCTGAGTGGCGCGGAGGGAGCCGCGGATGCGGCCTTCGATGTCGAACTGGGCAGCGCCCTGGGCGGCGAGTTTGTTGACGGCGCGCTCGAAGTCTTCGGGCAGCATATTGAGCTTCTGCCAGAGAGGCTCGGCCGGCTGAAAATCGTCGGTGAGGAGGCGGGCGACGCGGGCGAGGTCTTCGACAGGCGGGTAATCGCGCTCGAAAAAGCTCTCGTGAATTTTGCGGTCGGCAAAGCCGTGGAGGAGGATGACGCGTGAAGGCAGGCCGTCGCGTCCGGCGCGGCCGATCTCCTGGTAATAGCCTTCGAGGGAAGCGGGCAGGGCGGCGTGGATGACGGTACGGATGTTGGGCTTGTCGATGCCCATGCCGAAGGCGATGGTGGCGACGACCACTTCGATGGAGCCCTGAAGGAAATGCTGCTGGACACGCTCCCGGGTGGCGGCTTCGAGTCCGGCATGATAGGCGGCGGCCGGGAAGCGGGCGTTGAGCTCAAGAGCGAGCTGATCGGCTCCTTTACGGGAGGGGGCGTAGACGATGGCGGGGCGCGCTTCGGCAGCATCGAGGTATCCGGCGATCAGGGCGGCACGCTGCGGCTGGGAGAGTTCGACGACTTCGATGGCGAGGTTGTCGCGACGGAATCCATGAATAAAGAGCGCGGGCTGGTGAAGGCCGAGCTGGGCGACGATGTCCTGCTGGACGGTGGGCGTGGCGGTGGCGGTGAGGGCGATGACGGGGGCAGGGCGGAGCAGCGGCAGTGTGTCGCCGAGCGTGCGGTAGTCGGGGCGGAAGTCGTGGCCCCAGCCGGAGATGCAGTGGGCCTCGTCCACAGCGACGAGGGAGGGGGTGCGGCGGGCGAGCATTTCGGCAAAGCCGGGGACGCGGAGGCGTTCGGGAGCAATGAAGAGGAACTGGAGGGAGCCATCGAGGTAATCGCGGCAAGCCTGGCGGGCGTGATCGCGGGAGAGGCCGGAGTGAATGCGGGCGACGCGCAGGCCGTGGGCTGAGAGCTTCGCAGCCTGGTCTTCCATAAGAGCGATCAGCGGGCTGATGACGAGAGCTGGGCTGAACGGGCCCTGGCCGGCGCGGGCCACGGCGGGGAGCTGGTAGCAGAGGCTCTTGCCGGCGCCGGTGGGCATGACGAGGAGCACGTCGCGGCCCCCGGTGAGAGCGTGGCAGACGGCTTCCTGATTTTCGCGGAAGGCGGGAAAGTGGAAGGCGGACTGGAGGAGAGGGAGGAGGTCCATGGAGCCAGTTCTATGTTCCCACGGGGGATGGCCCATGTCGTCGCCTGTGTTTACCACAGAGGGCACAGAGGTCACAGAGGATCCAAAGGGACTGGAATTTGACGACGGTTCATGAGAGATAAACTCGGTTTATGTTTTCGGAGAGCGGGAGTTTGTTTGGGGCGGCGGGCGGCGGGACGGCTTCGGCCACCAGCCGCGCCGAGTGGGTTACGGCGTATTGCGATGGTGGTTCGCGGGGGAATCCCGGTCCTGCCGGGTTTGGCGTTTTTGTGGAAGGTCCGCATGGCGAAT
The DNA here is from genome assembly GCA_049585375.1 of Acidobacteriaceae bacterium. Taxonomy (GTDB): domain Bacteria; phylum Acidobacteriota; class Terriglobia; order Terriglobales; family Acidobacteriaceae; genus Palsa-343. The sequence continues at coordinate 4,421 of JBAUZR010000086.1, read as the reverse complement.
GCCTGGCGGAGCTGAGCGAGTATCTGGGCAAGACCACCAACAATGTTGCGGAATATTCCGGACTGCTGGCGTCGCTGGAGTGGGCGCTCGCGCAGGGGCGTTCGAGGCTGCGGGTGGTCTCGGATTCCGAGCTGATGGTGAAGCAGATGCAGGGGCGGTACAAGGTGAACAGCGCAGATCTTCGTCCGCTGTGGGAAGAAGCGAAGCGGCGGGCGGCGCGGCTGGAGGGGTTCCGGATCGAGCATGTGCTCCGGGGGAAGAATCAGAGGGCGGATCGGCTGGCGAATCTGGCAATGGACAGGGGGACGGGCCGTGGGGGGACTGGCCGTCCGGGCGGACTTTCTGGAGATTCTCTCCGGGGTCAGGAGCCACCGAAGACAGTGAAAGGGTATGTGAAGGGCGGCGTGGTGCATTTGATTGAGGGCGAACTGCCGGAAGGGACGTTTGTGAGGGTGACGGTCGAGCGTCAATAGGGGACGTTTTCCTGGGCTGAAGCCCAATTCCTTTCCAGAATCCGGCTTTTCCATGGGTTAAACCCAGGGCTTTCTCCGGAGTCCTCGCTCCGCGAGGACGCAATGCGAGGCGACAGGTGCGGGAGATAACCATTCGGAAGGCACGAATCCAGGATGTGCCGCGGCTGACGGAGATCTACAACCATGCGGTGGTGCATTTGCCGGCGACGTTCGATCTGGAGCCGAAGACGGTTGAGGATCGGCGCGAATGGTTTGGGCAATTTGCAGAGACTGGGCGTTATCGGCTGCTGGTGGCAGAAGAGGACCGCCTGGTGCTGGGGTATGCGGGTACGACGCGGTGGCGCACCAAAGCGGCCTACGACACGACGGTGGAGACGACAATTTACTGTGCGCCGGAGGCGGCCGGATGCGGAGTGGGAACGCGGCTGTATAGGACGTTGTTCGAGGCGCTGGCTGGGGGAAACGTGCATCGTTATGTGGCGGGTTATGTTCCGCCCAACATCGCCTCGGCGCGGCTGCATGCGCGATTCGGTTTCCGCGAAGTGGGAACGTTTTGCGAGGTGGGCTTTAAATTTGGGCGCTACTGGGATGTTACCTGGCTGGAGCGGGCGGGGTGAAAAGGGGACAGGGTAATGACCCCGGCGCGACTCGGCAGCGATCGATGAACCTGGAATTCTTGACTGCACTCAGAATGCAATAGACTGGCGAGGCATGCCTGCCATGGGAAGATTCCGACGATTTGAGGTTGCGGTGTTTCGGAAGGTGCACCGCGATCCGCCGGTGGGGTTCGTTCATCGCTCGGCCTTCTGGCTGCTGGTGTTCTACCTGGGTTTGTCGGTACCCGGATTTCTGCCGGGAAGCGTGGGGACGATCTTCAGCGATATCGCGTCGCTGGCGTTTTATCTGCTCCTGATCATCTGCGTTCCGTTGCTTTGGCGCTTCATCTTTACGCAGCTGCTGTGGAAGGTCCGCAACCGGCTGATCGTGACCTATCTGCTGATGGGGCTGACGCCGGTGGTGCTGTTTGTAACCCTGGCGCTGTTTCTGCTGTACGTCTTCTCGGGACAGTTTGCAATTTTTGCGGCGACCAGCGTGGTGGGAGACGAGCTGGCGAAGATCGCCTCGATGAATCGCAGTTTGACCGTGCATATGGCGCACGTCCTCGAGCCGGATCCGCGGCCGCACACGGTGCCGATGCCGCCGGAGGCGAGCCGGCCCTCGCAGAGGGAATATACAGGGATGACGGTGGCCGTCTACGAGGACGGCCGGGCGGTGACGCTGACGCCGGCGGGTTGGAATGCAGGCTTGAATCCAACAGTGCCGAACTGGCTGCACGGAAGCTTCAGCAGCATGACCCTGGACCACGGGCAACTGTGGCTGCGCGCGGCCGATGAGCAGACGATGGGTGGCCACCGCACGGTGGTGATTTCGAGCGTCCCGCTGGAAAAGGCGAACGTGGAGGCCATTGCTCAGGGGCTGGGCCGGGTAAGCATCTTCCCAAGCCTCGGTTTCAGTCCTGACGCGATGCCGAGCAGCGGCGGAACGACGAACGGAGAAGCCAGACCGCCGAGAAAAGAGCCGGTCCACGTGGAGATGGGGCGGCAGGACATCGAGCGGGCACGCAGGAATGCGATTGTGGGCGGGGTGCTGCCGCCGCCGCAACACTTTTACGATGTGCCGGTGCGCTTTGGGGCGCCGCTGACGGCGGTGGACTGGACGACGGGCAACACGGTGGCGACCGCAGCCGATGTGACGTCGCGGCCGTCGCTGCTGTACAACCGGCTGTTCATCACGTCGCTGACGGTAGCCAATCTGTTTCGCGATCTTCTGATCGGGATTGCGATTGCGTTTGGAGTGCTGGAACTGCTGGCATTTTTGGCGGCGGTGCGGCTGAACCGGACGATTACCAAGTCGGTGCACGATTTGTACGAAGCGACGCTGGCGATCGATGGGGGAAACCTGGGGCATCGGATCCAGGTGAAGCGGCGGGATCAACTGGGGGCGCTAAGCCGGTCGTTCAACAGTATGGCGGCGTCACTGGAGCGGCTGCTGGTTGAGCAGCGCGAGAAGCAGCGGATGCAGAACGAGCTGTCGATTGCACAGGAGGTGCAGGCGAATCTGTTTCCGCAGGGAAAGATCGCGCTGCCCATGCTGGAGCTGCACGGGGTTTGTCTGCCGGCCCGGACGGTGAGCGGGGACTACTACGACTTTCTGCTGTTCGGCGAGACGGGGCTGGGGGTGGCGCTGGGCGACATCAGCGGGAAGGGGATCTCCGCAGCGCTGTTGATGGCGACGCTGCACTCGGCGGTGCGCGCGTATCGCTTTGCCGGCGAGGAGCTGGTGATGGAAGGCACGGCCGCCATGATGAGGTCGCGCACGCGACGGGTCGGCGAGAAGGAAGTGGAGTGTGCGGAGCTGTTCGAAGAGCCGGCGAAGATTATGCTGCTGCTGAACCGGCATTTGTACCGAAGCACGCAGCCAGAGAAGTACGCGACGCTGTTTCTGGCGCACTACGACGGGTTGAGCCGGCGGCTGGTGTATGCAAACGGCGGGCATTTGCCGCCGCTGCTGCTGCGGGCCAACGATACGGTGACGCGCCTGGATCGCGGTGGGTCGGTGGTGGGGCTGCTGGATGATCTCGCATGGGAGCAGGGGACGGAACACCTGGGTTCGGGCGACATTCTGATTGCGTACAGCGACGGGGTGACGGAGCCGGAGAACGACTTTGGAGAGTTCGGGGAGAGCCGGTTGCTGGAGGTGGTGCGGCGGCACCGACATCTGAGCCTGGAGGCGATTTCCGAACAGGTGATCCAGACGCTGCGGACGTGGATCGGCGCGCAGGAGCAGCCGGACGATGTGACCCTGGTGCTGGCGCGACAGCGGTGATACAGCGGATAGCGGATAGCGGATAGCGTATAGCGCGCCCTAGCTTCGCTCAGGTGGGCAGTTCCACTTCTGCGCCCTGGCGTTCGGCGGAGAGGTAGCCGGCGTAGATCGCAGCGATGGTGTCGCGGGCGAGGACGGCGTTGGCGAGGGGCTCGCGGCCCTGGGCGATCGACTCGAGAAAATCCTGAAATTCCTGCGGGTAGCCATGCTGCCACGCTTCGTCGGGGGCGGGGTGGCTCCAGCCGGCTTTGGTTTCGACCTTTTCGGTGACGTAGATATCGCGGAAACCGTCGGCGCTGGGGTTGAAGGTGGTGAGGCCGTCGATGGGGTTGAGCTGGCAGCGGGTGCGGTGATTGTTGGCGACGATCTCGATCCAGTTGCTGACGCCGCCGAGCATAAGCTCGGAGGCGAAGATGTCGGCGACCGTGCCGTCGGTGAAGGTGACGTGGATCTGCGCGTAGTCCTCGATGTCGGTGTAGCCGCGGCGGAGATGGCCTTTGTCGCGGAAGCCTGGCATCCGGGTGATGGCATGCGTACGGGCGCTGACGGCGACGGGGCGAATCGGCGCACCATCGCGGGCGAGGCCCTCGGCCTGCTTGAGGGAGAGCGCGGCGCTGAGCGGGTGGCAGCCTTTGCCGATCAGTGAGCCGCCGCCGGAATAGCGCCATTGTCCGTAATAGGGCGAGTGGGAGCCGGAGTGCGACTGGTTGCCGAAGATCCAGAGGATCTGGGCGCCGGACTTTGTAACAATCTCACGCTCTTTTTGGATGGCCGGGGCATAGATCCAGTTTTCGGCGTAAGCGAGGATGCGTTTGGCGGCGCGCGCAGCGTCCAGAATGCGCTGGCAGCTGGCGAGAGCGGCGTGGAGCATGGGCTCTTTGGGAGCGGTGTCGCCGCGGAAACCCGGCGAGCCGTCACCGAAGGCGCCGGTGAAGGGCTTTTCGACGATGAGGTGTTTGCCGTGGGCGAGAGCGGAGAGGGCGAGGGGCTCGTGGGTTGAGGGCGGCGTGCAGAGGTCGATCACGTCGCTGGCATCGCAGAGGGCTTCGAAGGAGTTGAAGG
>JBAUZR010000085.1:0-3843 GCA_049585375.1 Acidobacteriaceae bacterium | reverse complement strand
ACACTTCGCTTGAACGATGAGTCTCGAACAGAAGATCGAGGAGTATTTCGCCGCGGGGAGCGCCGCGGTGGGCGATGCGGGAGCCGCAGCGGCCTTTCGCGAGTTGCGTTCAGCGCTCGAGGCCGGGGAGATTCGCGCCGCGGAGCCGGACCGCGCCTCCCCGACCGGCTGGCGCGTGAATGCGTGGGTGAAGCGCGGGATCCTTCTGGGCTTTCGCCTCGGCCAGCTTGAGGAGAGCGGCAGCGACCTTTCGTTTGTCGACAAGAACACCTTTCCGCTGCGCCGCTTTGTGCCGGAGCAGGGCATCCGCATCGTGCCGGGCGGATCGTCGGTGCGGGCGGGCGCTTTTCTGGCGCGCGGCGTGGTCGCGATGCCGCCCATGTATGTGAACGTGGGCGCTTACGTCGATGAGGGCAGCCTGATCGATTCGCACGCGCTGGTGGGGAGCTGCGCCCAGATCGGCAAACGCGTGCACCTGAGCGCGGCCGCGCAGGTGGGAGGCGTTCTGGAGCCGGTGAACGCCAGCCCGGTAATTCTGGAGGACGATGTACTGGTGGGCGGCAACTGCGGCGTGTACGAAGGCACCGTGGTGCGCGAGCGAGCGGTGCTGGCGGCGGGTACGGTGCTGACTCGCGGAACCCCGGTCTATGACGTTGTGCACGGGCAGGTCCTGCGCGCCGAGGCAGAAACGCCCCTCGTGATTCCCCCTGGCGCGGTGGTGGTTCCGGGAGCGCGCGGGGTGACGAAGGGCAAAGGCGAAGGGTGGAAGCTGAGCGTGTATACGCCGGTGATCGTCAAGTATCGCGACGAAAAGACGGAGCTGAGCCTGGAGCTGGAGGAACTGCTCCGATAACAGCGGCTAGGCTCCGCGCTCCTCAGCCTGATGCAGAAAGGGCAGCGGCGTGCCGTTGTTGGCCGCCCAGCGGAGGCTCGAAATCAGGTCGCCCATATTGGGGACCGTGACGGCTTCCGTGGGAATGTAGAGGCCGACGCTATGCTCATCCCAGAGCTGATGCACCATCAGAAAGATCAGCTTGAAGCAGGCGGGCCATTCCGTCTCGGGAATGTCGGGCCCCTGGGGATAATCGACGGCAATCCAGGCCCTGTGCTGATCCCACGAGCGCTGGCGAGCGCTGTTGGTTTCGCGGCCGGGGGGGTGCATTCGGTGCCGGCCTACACGCAGCCCGAAGGGAGCATTTTCCACCCGGATGATCCAGGATCCTTTGCGCTGAGCCGGAACCACGACGGGTTGAATTTCGTCCGAACCCCAGGCCTGGGTCGCGAGTTCCAAAGCCCGCTCTCTGTTGATCTCGCGAGGAGAGTCCAGCAACAGGATGACGGAAGGATAAGGATCGGCTTCCGGAGAGGACCCGGAGATGACGTTCCCCACAAAACGTAAGATTGACCGAAACATTTTGGCAACCATCTTACGATGGCAGGGGGCTGACACCGCAAGCAATTTATGAAGATGACGGGTTCAATAACTTCCAGGTAACTAACTGGATAAGATCTTTGCGAGAGATACCCGTGGTTCCTATCGCGAGCGATGAGTGAATGCTCCGAGCGAGCGGAGTGGGGCGGAAAATCTCAGGCCACCGCAGTGTGTTCGCGTTCGATGGTGCGATTTGTCATAAAGCGCTCCATCGCCTGCATCGCACAACCCTGACCGCAGAGATGGAACATCTCCGGATTCCGGCTTTCTGCAAAGTTCCACGGCAGTAACGTGAAGCGCTGGCCGGGTTGTCCCTGTTCGAAGCAGGGAACGTCACCCAGCATCAGCATCCACCAGTGATTGGACTCGCCCTTTTTCTTGCCGCAAATGTCGCAGGTGAACGACACGTCCCAGACCATTGGGGGATCTCCTTTTGCCGGTGAGTATCTTTACGGTACACCGGAACCAGGGGCCGGACACTGCCCCTTCCAGGGGACTTGGCGGGGATTCTGGACTTGCCGGGGGCTTCCTCGTATCGTGAAGGCCACGATGGTTTGCGAGCGCTGTCAGGGGACCGAGTTCCGGCTGTCCAGCTTTCGTTTTCGCGACCTGGAACACCTTGCGGTTCTGCAATATCCCGTGCGCTGCCGCCACTGCCACCACCGCACCTACGGCAGTTTTCTGCTGGCGCTGGTCCTGTACCAGACCCGTCGCCACCATTTTGGCCGGGGGGAGTAAAGGCCCTTAGTGGGGCGTGGGACCGCGCACGATCTGCACCAGATTGTCCGGGTTGATGTGCCTCGCGAAAGCTGCCTTTACATCCGCGGCAGTGAGTGTCGAGTACTTTTTCGCCGCGAGAATCGGCTCATCGAGAGGCAGGCCCACAATCGCGCGCCCCAGGAGGCCGCCGGCGACAGCCTCTTCGCTCGATTCGCTCAGGGGAATCTGGCGCAGCAGCAGCGCCTTCGCCTGGTGCAGCTCACCGTCGGAGACATCCTCAGTGCGCATCTGGTTGAGATCGCGAACAATCAGCGCCCGCGCCTTCGAGACGTTCGGCGGATCGCACCCGTAGTCAACCGAATAGCTGCCGCGTGTTTTCGAGGCGTCGAAGCTCACATCCACGCTGTAGACCAGGCCGGCGACCTGGCGCAGGTCATGGTAGAGCCGGGTTGCGTAAAAGCCGCCGCCCAGCACATGATCGCCAAGTTGCAGCGGGTAGTAGTCGGGATCGAAGCGGTTGACGTCAATCTGTTCCGCCAGAGTGACAGAATCCTGCACGGCTTCCGAATCCGCCACATTGGCCGCCGAGGGCTTGTTCTCGGGCACCGGCGGCAGAGTCGTGTTGGGCTTCGGGCCCGAAGCTTTCCAGTCACCGAACCACTTTTCAACGACGGTCTTCGCTTCCTCGGGGGTGACGTCACCGATCACCACAATGGTCGTCAGATCAGGGCGCAGGGTGGTGTCGTGATACTGCTTCACGTCCTCGAGGGTGAGCTTCGAGACAGTTTCGGGCGTTGCCTCGCGCAGCACGGGATCGCCCACCGGCAGCAATGCCATATCGAGCGCCCGTGAGGTATGGTATCCAGGGCTCTGCATATTTCCGGCGACGAACTGGGCGGTCTGCTGCCGGGTGATCATGAATGCTCGCTCCGGCAGCGCCGGGTGCAGTTCGTTGTCGGCGAGCAACTGTACACCCTGGGAGAAGTATTCCTTCAGGACCTGCAGAGAAAACTGGAATCCGGCGCTTTCATTGGCCGCGATGTCGTCGAGCGCCTTCTGAAAAGCAAGACGGTCAAGGCTCGTGGTCCCGTAGGAATACAGGCCATCCAGAACGTCACCCACGCCTTCCTGACCTTGCGGGGACTGCAGGTCGCCATTGTGTTTCACTTCGCCCAGCACGGTGACGGTGGGACTGGTGGTATCCGTCCGGACGATCAGGCGGATGCCGTTCGGCAGCGTTGTGTCGGAGACGGGGATGAAGGTGGTCGGCACCTGTAGCTTTTCCAGCGGCTGCGCCGCCCATTCCGGCAGCTGCACGGGTTTGGTTGGAGCGGCCGTCACCTTCTCTGCGCCGCCAAAGCCTTTGGAGGCCACCGGCTGACCGGAGGGCACCGGCTTGAGGGTCGCGGTGATGGTGTTGACATTCAGCAGATACTGTTTGGCCACGCGGTTAACGTCCGCGACCGTTACTTTTCGGATGGCATCGATGTCCTCTTCGGGTGAGGTTCGGCCTTCGGCAGCGAGAGCCTGGGACCAGACCTGTGCCAGACCTGGAATGGAGTTCCGCTGGAACTCCGCCTGAGCCAGCTCCGCCTTTTTGGCCGCCGCGACCAGGTCCTCGGGGACGCCGTTGGCCGCGTATTTATTGACGATTTGCCGCAGCTCCTCGAGGGCCGGCGCCGCATCCTGGC
>JBAUZR010000084.1:0-2143 GCA_049585375.1 Acidobacteriaceae bacterium | reverse complement strand
CTTCCATCACGTGGATGGCGTTGGTGTAGAACTCGCCAACGATGCGGGCCTCAGTTTTGCTTTTGCCGAAGGAGAACATGCCGAGGCCGGGGATGAGGAGGACGGCCGGGTGCGGATCGCGCATGGCGGGCGAGGTGGGCTCGACATGCTGCTTGTAATAGGCGGCGTATTCGGATCGGTAGTGGGTGAGGGCGGCGTCGATTTTCTTCTGGAGAGCGGGCGCGTCGTCGGAGGCTTCGGCGGCGACGAAGAGGGGACGGATTTTTGTGCGGATGAAGTGATCGGGGCAACTGGTGCCGAGATGGGCGAGGGTGGCGGCGTCTTTGGAATTGACGAAGCGGAGGACCTCAGGGAGATCGTTGTAGCCGACGAGGAGACGTTTCTGCTGCGAGACACGACCGCGGAGAAACGGGAGGAGATCGGTAGCGAGCTCGCGGCGATTGTCGCGTGGGGTGGTAACGGCGCCGCCAAAGAGGGCGCTTCCCTTCCGATCGAGGTGGGCCTGAATGAACTGGCCGAGGTGATCGATCATGGTGATCGTGTTGAGGTAAGACTCGCGCTGGGTTTCGCCCCAGGTAAAGAGGCCGTGTCCGCCGAGGACGATGCCGTCGCAGCTGGGGTTTTCGCGGACGGCCAGACGGAGCATCAGGCCCAGCTCAAAGCCGGGCCGCTGCCATGGGACCCAGATGAGCGTGTGGCCAAATTCGCGGTTGAACTGCTCCATCTTCTCTTTGCCGTTGGCGGCGGCGGCCATCGCAATGGCCCAATCCGGGTGCAGGTGGTCGACATGGCGGAAGGGGAGGAAGCCGTGCAGAGGGGTGTCAATGGAGGCGGCGACGGGATTGAGGCCGAAGGTGCAGAGGGGATAGAGGTCGACCATGGCGTCTTCCTGGGAGACGCCGGGATAGCCGGCCTCGAGAGCGAGAAGCCTGTCGAGGTAGAGGGTGGCGAAACCGCGGCGCTGGATGCTGCCGAGATCGCCGCCACTGCCCTTGACCCAGAGAACTTCAACGGGCTGGCCGGTGAGGGGATCAGTTTCGACAACTTTGGAGCTGGTATTGCCGCCGCCGAAGTTGGTGATGCGCAGGTCGGCCCCGAAGAGGTTGGAACGGTAGCGGAGAAGCTCGGGCTCGTCGAAGCCGGCGGCGAGCTTTTCGTCCCACAGATCTTTGAGGAAGCGGAGTGCGGTAAGAGTCGTCATGAAAGGAAATCCCTGAAAACGATGATGGCACAGCGAAGGAGGGCGGGACGAGTTATCGGGCAGAGGTTGAATGAAGGTCCGAGCCATTATGCTGGCAGGCATGGCGGCGCGGCAGAGATTCAACGGGGTGCTGGAGCGGGATGGAACCAGCCTGGGCTGGACCATCGTGCGGGTTCCGTTTGACCCATGTGAAGTGTGGCCGGAGCGCAATCGCCTGCGGGTAAAAGGAACGATCAACGGCTTCGCGTTTCGGACGTCGCTGTTCCGCATGCAGACGGGAACTTTCTTTCTGCTTGTGAACAAACCGATGCAGAAGGGCGGCGGAGTGACTTTAGGATCGCTGGCGAACGTGGTGCTGGAGCCGGATCTCGAAGAGCGGCCGGTGGAGACGCCGCCAGAGCTGGAGAGATTCCTGCGTGAGGATCGCACTCTGCGGAAATGGCACGGTGCGCTGAGTCCCTCGTCCCGGAAGTGGATCGCCGACTGGATCGCGCAGCCGAAGAGCGCGGATACGCGCGCGAGGCGTGCCGAGCAGATGGCGGAGCGGATGCTGCTGACCATGGAGGGGGAGCGAATAGCGCCCCCGATTCTGGAGGCGGCATTTCAGCGTGCTCCCCGAGCCCGCGAGGCGTGGAGAGGCCTGACGCCTAACCAGCGAAGGGGCCATTTGCTGGGCATCTTCTATTACCAGAGCCCGGAAGGGCGGCAGAAGCGGACGCAGAAGGCGATCGAAGAAGCGCTCCGAATGGCGGAAAAGAAGGCGGCGAAGGGAAAATCCCCGAGCCGGCGCTGAGCGGGTGGTTCGAACCGTACGGGCGCAGCAGGAATGCCGCGTTAACGGCGTACTAACTACAGTACCCACTCCATCTACTTCGTTTCGAGACGCAAACTGCCCCCGAGAGGGTGGAAGCGCGGGGACGTGTCTTTTCGCTTATTGGCGGG
>JBAUZR010000083.1:0-9880 GCA_049585375.1 Acidobacteriaceae bacterium | reverse complement strand
GGTTGGCGATGCCGATGGCGTCGCGATCGATCCGCGCACGAACACCGTCTTCCTGATGACTTACGAAGATCCCGGCATCCGCATCCTGAATGGAGCCACCGGGACACTGACCAAAATCGCCGTCGGTGCTCACATCTGGGGCATGCTCTTTGACGAACCCTCCGATACGCTCTATCTGGGCCACACCGGAACCGGCGAAGTCGTCGCGCTCAACGAGGAAACCCATTCCGTCCGCACCATTCCCGTTGGCAGAATCCCCTGCGCACTCGCCATCGATTCAGTCACGCGACGTCTCTATGTGGTGAACTATGGCGATGAGACTGTCAGCGTCATCGATTTGCGCGCAGGAAAAGCCATCGCCACGTTGCCCGTGGGAAAACATCCCCAGGCTGTGACCATCGACCCGAAATCCCATCGCGTTTATATTGCCAACGTCCTCAACGACAATTTGACCGTCATCGATGGCACGAAGAATGTTGTTATCGGGGTATCGAGTGCGGGTGTTCATCCCTACGGCATCGCAGTCGATCCCGCTTCTGGCCGTGTGTCTGCGGTGAACTACGGCGCTCCCTGGTTAACGCTCGTCACCAACTAGTCTGCTGCTTCTGAAATGCTGTTTATAAAAAGCTGAAGGTTTGAAGGGTGGACCTCACGCTTTCCGGCACGGCAACCCAGGCTGCTGGATTGCCTCCGGGTACCCATGGCAATCCGGCAGCAACGGCTCGATCATGTCGATGCCCAAAACCCAGCATGGGATACACCTGCCCTTATAATCTCGACCAACGTGCGAGTCGCCGAGCAAATCGGAGCACTTTTGGACAAACAATTCCGTTGCCCAGGATTTGCCAAATTCACTCGAAAACGTAGAAAAGGCCTCCGAACTGGTATCGGAGGCCATTCAGAATCATAAGCTTAGTTGGGCTGCGGGAGAGATTTGAACCACTGACCTTTGGATTATGAGGGATGGATGGAATCAACGCATTTTCAAGGAGTTGGACGGCGCGGTTGGAAGTTGTAAAAGAGCGGTATCTATCCACAGGGCCAACATCTGCCCTGTTATTTGGGGTCGGTTTGGGGTTGAAACGAAGAGAGAAGCCGCAGCCCCCGCTGGAAACTGGACGACTTGTTCCTTTTTCGCCTTCGATGAGTGCCTTGGCGATTGGGTGCCATTGCACGATCTCGCTTTGAGCCGTTGTCCCTCTCCATCTACTACCTGCAGAAGGGCCGCGCGAAACTCACAGTCGTATCAACCGCCGGAAAAGAGGCAACGATCACGCTCCTCTCCACCGGCGACTTCGTAGGGGAGGAATCCCTCGCTGCGGTGGCCGGGCTAAGGATGGCGACCGCCACGGCCATTACGGCCTGTACCGCGCTCAAGATCGAGCGGGCAGAGATGATCCGAGTGATGCATGAGGAGCATGCCTTCTCCGATCGGTTCTTATCGTTTCTACTGGCTGCGGTATGCGGATTCAGGCGGATCTGGTCGATCAGCTCTTCAACTCTAGCGAGAAGCGCCTGGCCCGCATTCTCCTGCTGATGGCCGAGATCGGCAAACGGGGAAATCCGGACACGACGATTCCCAGGATCTCTCAGGAAACTCTGGCCGAAATGATTGGCGCCACCCGATCCCGCGTCAGCTTCTTCATGAACCGTTTTCGCAAACTCGGTTTCATCCGCTACAACGGCGACATTCAGGTTCACAAATCTCTGCTGAATGTCGTCCTGCTGGATCAGCTGCCGGATGGCAACGCCGCTAAGCCACCCCTCCTCGTCGCTCCGCGCGTGGGGTTCGAATCCTGACTCTGACCGGGGGGTCACTCTCAGCTCGGAATGGTTCGAAACTTCTCGATGCGTGCACCGGCGATTTGTCGCTCACCGAGAACCATCCCGAACTTAGGAATCGGTTTCCCAACCGAAACTGCTTGGCGAAAAGACCGCGCGCGCTGTCGGTATTGCCAAAGAGTGGACACGCCGGAACGTTCGAGGTGCCTGAAAAATTCCGAACTTGCTCATCCTGTTTCCTTTTACGGGAGCGCGGACCCTCAGCTATCGCCGACGGGCATCATTCTCATTCGTCGCGGCGGATACCGATCTCATCCAGGTGGACCAGCATATCTGCAGGATCCTGATAAACGCGGTAGGCGCCGACCTGTTGAAGTTCTTCTCTGCCGTAGCCCCCTGACAGAACACCGACGCCAAGGCAGCCCGCGCGGCGCGCGGCGAGAAGGTCCCACACACTGTCGCCGACCACCATCGCCCGGCCAACAGTCACCTGCAACCGCGCCGCGGCTGCCAGAAAGAGATCAGGATCCGGCTTCGCACGATGGACCTCCCGGCGGGTGATCACGGGATCTGCGGAAAGCACGCCGAGCTTCTCCAGAGCCGGGGCAGCGGCTTCCCTGCGTCCACTGGTGGCGATAGCCCAGGGAATGCCCGCTTCACGGAGCGTTGCGAGTAACTCCACGGCGCCAGGGAGGGGCTGGATATCGTTCTGGTATTTCAGGAAGGCAGCGGCGTGACGCTTCTGGAGTTCTTCGGCCTGCTGGTGGGTGACCCGCTGACCGATCTCGCGGCCCAGCGCCTGGGCAAGAAGCCCTCCGCTCATGCCGATGCGACGGTGGATCCGCCAGACGGCGAGCAAGAGACCCATACTCTGCAGGGCCTCATGCCAGGCGAGGACATGCTGGTAGACGCTGTCGATGAGAGTGCCATCGAGGTCGAAGAGCAGCGCGGGGGAATCAAAGGGCTCATCCATGACCGTTTCCTCCGACCGGCTCAGGTCCGTGGGGCGGTGCGGCCTGCACGCGCCCCCGGAACATCCGGTACACGAAGATGAAATATGCGATGGCTATGCCGATCCCGAAGCCCCACCAGATTAAGCCAATGGACAAACCGTAATATGCCGCCTGCGTGTTGGCGATCGTGAGGTCCCGAGCGGACCCGAGAGTGGACGGCAAGACCACCGGATAGAGAGCAAACGCCGCACCGAGCAACATAGAGGCCAAATAGATGATGCTGCCGGCAAAAGCCTTCTCGTCCTCTTTGCGAACGGTAAAGGCGAACATCATTACCAACCCTGCGGCGATTGCAGCTGGAAAGATGAACCCCACAGGATTGCGGAGATAGGCAACCGTCGACAGCGGATCGACGATGAGGGTCGCGGCCAGGCTCAAGGCGGTCAATGCCGCGAGCGGGGACCAGAGCCACTTCGCGATGCGTCTGGCTCGTTGCTGCAGCGTGCCTTCGGTCTTGATGGCGAGGTAGAAAGCCCCGTGCTCGGCGAGAGCCGCCAGGGCGAGTACGCCGCCGAGCACCGTATACCAGTCGAGAATGCCGGGTTGCGGCCCCGGACGGAAGTTTGTCCACAGGGGCAGAAAGAAGAAATGATCGACCTGGAGAGGCACACCGCGGATCACATTGGCGAGCGCAACTCCGAAGAAGAAAGCCAGCAGAACGCTCCCGACTGAGAAGATACCGTCAAAGAAGTCCCGCCAAATGCCGAGCTCGAAATGGGAACGCAGCTCAATCCCGATTCCGCGCAGGACCAGCAGCCAGAGGACGATCATGAGCGGTAAATAGAATCCACTGAAAGCGGAAGCATAGAGCAGCGGAAACGCGAAGTAGAGGGTCCCGCCGGCAGCCACCAGCCAGACTTCATTCCCATCCCAGACCGGCCCGATAGTTCGAAGTGTCAGTTCGCGTTCCGGCACGGTGCGCCCGGTGAGGAAATGGAGCGCTCCGACTCCCAGGTCGAAACCATCGAGGACCACATAGAGGGCCAGGATCAGCGCGACCAGCCAGAACCAGATCGTTCCCATGCCAATTCCTTTGCTCCTACCCAGCCGAGAAATAGGTGCCTGCGCCTGCCTCAGAAGCCTGTTTGTGTGCCGGGCCGTTCGCGATCACATGCCACACCAGGAAGAGGCACAGCATGGAGAGCACCGTGTACATGCCCATAAATCCCAGCAGTGTAAAGAGAATATTGCCGGCCGAGATGTGGATCGAATAGCCGGCCGAAGTTCTTAACAGTCCATAGACCACCCACGGCTGACGTCCCGCTTCTGCTGTCACCCAGCCGGCGGTATTAGCAATGTAGGGCAGAGGGAAGCTGAGCATCAGCGGCCAGAGCAGCCATCGGGTTAGAAAGAGGCGGCCTCGCCAGAGGAAAAGGGCCGCCACCGCCATCAGTGCGACAAACCACGTCCCGAGTCCGACCATGATGTGATACGCGTAGTAGGCGATCGGAATACTTGTAGGCCACTGATTGCGCGGGTATGCATCGAGGCCCGGCACCACGGCACGCGGTGTGCCGTAAGCCAGAAAGCTGAGCATATCGTTGACCGCAAGAGGATTGTCGATTCGCTGCTGTTCGACGTCCGGCTGTCCGACCAGGACGATCGGAGCACCCTTTTCGGTGTGGAAGAGCCCCTCCATGGCCGCCGTGGTTACCGGCTGATGCCGCGCCATGTATTTGCCATGTTCATCTCCGGTGGGAAACACCTGGAGAACCGATGCCGCGACGCCGACGATGACGCCGGTTCGCAGAAAGATCCTGGCGAAGTGCTCGTGCCGGTGGACCAGCAGATAGAAAGCTCCGACCGCGGCCATGACGAAGGATGCCGTGACCACAGCACCGCACATCGTGTGAGCGTATTGAATTAGCGCCCATGGATTGGCCAACAATTTAGTGAAGCTGCTGACCTCAAACGTACCGCCTGGCCCCATTCGGTAGCCGACTGGATGCTGCATCCACGCGTCCGTCACGATGATGAAGTAACCGGAGAGCCATGAGCCAGCCATGACGGCCACCGCCGTGGCCCGGTGGGCGCGCCGGGAAAGCCGCTGCTCACCAAAGAGAAAGAGCCCAAGGAACGCGGATTCGAGAAAAAAGGAGAAGACACCTTCCATGGCGAGCGGCTGCCCAATAACGCTGCCGGTAAGGCGCGAGAACTCCGCCCAGTTGGTGCCGAACTGGAATTCCATCGGGATTCCAGTGACCACTCCCATCACAAAATTGATCCCGAAAATACGTGCCCAGAAACGGGCTGCATCCTCATAGCGACTGTCATTCCGGCGAAGCTCCAGTGTCTTCAGAACGACAATGAGCAGAGCCAGCCCCATCGTGAGCTGAGGGAACAAGTAGTGATAGCTGATGGTGAAAGCAAAGTGCAGGCGGTCAAAGAATTCACGATCCGTCACAACCGCCCCCCGCAGACGGGAGGTAAGCATTCATGACTCTTGCTTGCGGACTGAATTCGGCCGGTCTGCGCTGCCGAACGAAGCATTGCGACACTAAGGTATCTGCCGCTACATGATCGTAACTTCCGGTTATATGCTTCGCTCACAGGTCAGGCCTTTCGGGCGAGAGCCTCGCGCACCGCATCCGGCCGAATCGGAAGGTCACGGACGCGCGCTCCTGAGGCCGCAAAAATAGCGTTGCCAATGGCTGGCGCGACGACCGTTGTAGCCGGTTCGCCCAGGCCCACGGGAGTTTCCCTGCTGGGCAGAAACTCAATCTCGACCTCCGGTGTATCGCCCATGCGAAGCATGCGGTAGGTGTCGAGATTCGCATCCTTCGGCTGGCCATTGACGAACTCCGAGCCTTCGAACAACGCCATGCTCATTCCCCAGAGCGCCCCGCCTTCCACCTGGGCGGCGGCGCCGTCGGGATGAACGATGGTGCCGGCATCGACCACCAGGGTGAGTTTCTCTACGATGACACGCCCGCTGGGCCGATCGACCCGCACACGAGCCACGCAGGCCACCCACGTAGGCATAGTCCGTTCCTGGCCGAAGCTGGAGGCGACGCCCAGTCCTGTGTCTTTGGGCAACGGACCGCCCCAGCCGGTCTTCTCGGCCACGCGAGCAAGGACGGCGGCCTGCCGGTGCGCTCCTCCAACCGAGTTCGGCGCCGAGCCGGCATTGCGACCGGTGCCGGTTAACAGGCGCAAACGAAAATCAACCGGGTCGATGCCGGCAGCCTGCGCTGCTTCATCCATAAAGCTCTCGAGCGCCCAGTTAATCCACCCGGAACCCACGGAGCGCAGCCATCCTGGGCGGAAAGTGCGATCGGCCAGGTCATTGCGCAGTGCGCGCACACGCTGCGCGCCCACCGTGTACCAGTGATCGGCGCCGTGAATTGCAAACGGATCGTAAGGCACGCCGCGTGCGTCCTTCAGCAGAAATGAGGGCGCCATCACAGCCGTCGGCCACCCTGCGGCTGCCTGATGATCCATGGCGATCACCCGACCGTTGTTACCAAAGGCGATGCGCAGGACCTGCACCGTTGGCGAGCGCGGACAATCGAAGCGCGAGTCATCCTCCCTGGTACAGATCATCTTGACCGGCCTGGCGACTGCTTTGGCGGCGAGCGCAGCGGGCACCGCGTAGTCACCATCCAGACGACGCCCGAATCCGCCGCCGAGTAAATAGCTGCGCAGCACGATAGTATTTTGGCTGCGGCCAAGAGCTTTAGCCAGCACCGGCAGGATCAGCGTCTGCCATTGATTCCCCGTGTGGATCTCAAAAATGTCGTTCTTTTCGAAAGCCAAAGCATTGATGGGTTCCAGCGCGAAGTGCATCACGGTGCTGGTCGTATAGGTTCGCTCGATCTCCTTCCTCGCAACTGCAAAAGCAGCTTCTACCCCAGGATCATTCACGACCAGGGCGCCGGACCCTGGATCCGCGATCAGTTCGGCGGCCCGGCGCTGCAGGTCCGCCTCGGAAACGCGCGCTGCATCGCCCGAATTCCACCTGACCCTCACCCGATCCGCCGCCCGGTTTGCCGCGACGAAGCTGTCCGCGTAGACCATGACCCAGCCCGGCACCGTGCCCGAGGGGTCATCCAGAGCCAGACTCCGGATGTAGCCAGGCACCTGTTTTGCCGCTGAATCATCGACCGAGAGCACTTTCGAGTCGTACCGGGTGGGAGGAATTTTCGGACGCGCATAAATCATGCCTTCGACCGCAGCGTCGATAGCGTATCGGCCCTGGCCGTTGGTTTTGGCTGGGATATCGAGGGCCTGGGTATTGCGCCCGATCATCCGCCGATCGGCCGGCGACTTGATGGGAATCCTGATCAGTTGCTCGGGTGTGTAGGCGCGACGCAGATGGCCCCGCGCGACGATTTCTCCATAAGAAATAGATCGTTCCTGCGCGTGGACAGCGCCGTCGCGCGCCACACAGAGGTGCGGCCGCACGCCCATCAGTCTGGCGCCTTCCTCAAGCAGAGCCGTTCGACCTGCGGCTCCTGCCCGGCTGAGAACGGGAAAGCTCTGCCACACCGACCAGCTCCCGCCGGTGACCATTTCGCCCCATTTGGGGTCAGAATCGGCCATTACGATGTGCACTTTGCTCCAGTCGGCTTCGAGTTCATCGGCCACGATACGCGCAAGTGCGGTGCCCACATGCTGACCCATCTCGGCACGGATAATGTTGACCGTGACATTGCCACCCGGATCGATGCTGTACCAAATCGTCGGTTCGAATAATTCTGCTGGATTATGCGCCCGGCCTTTGCCCACGGCCAGAACTTCCGCGAAGGCAAGACCGGAACGCGCATAGCCCAGCATTACGCTCGTGCCCGCCATGGAGATCAGAAAGTGTCGCCGTGAGGGCAGCAGGCGGCCAGATCCGGGGCGGCGCGCGGGGCTAACCATGAGCGCCTCTTTCCTGCATTCTTGCAGCTGCCAGCTTGATTGCCTTCCGTATGCGCAGGTAGGTCATGCAGCGACAAAGATTCCCCGCCATTACAGCATTGATAATCGCATCGCCTGGATCCGGATAATCCTTCAGCAGCGTGGCTGCCTGCATGATCTGTCCTGGCTGGCAATAGCCACATTGGGGAACCTGCAATTCCACCCATGCGACCTGCAGCGGATGCTTTCCCTCGGGATCGAGTCCCTCGATCGTCTTCACTTCGGCCCGGGCAACCGACTCAACCGACGTGATACAGGATCGAGTGGCCCGCCCGTTCACATGTACCGTGCAGGCGCCGCAGAAGCCAATGCCACAACCGAACTTAGTTCCTGTGAGGCCGAGTTCGTCGCGGATCACCCACAGCAGTGGGGAGTTCGGCGGGCTGTGCACCGAGACCGTGCGGCCGTTCAGTGTAAAGGTGGTCATGATCCCACGGCTCCTTTCTTCGTCTCAGCCATGAGACAGATCCCTGCGGGCTGCCGATACCTTCTTCTCCAGATCCTTCCAGGGCGGCAGCGTTGTGCGCGTCCTGCGGAGATAAGCCGCGAGCCGGGCCACTTCGGCGTCGCTCAATGACGCTGCGTAGGCAGGCATTACCAGTCCCGGCGCACCATCCCGGCTACCGACGCCTCGGAGCACGGGCTCGATGAAATTGGCAGGCTCGGCCAGGGTCAGCGCACTGTTAAGGGCCAGTTCAGGTCGCGCGGGAAGAGGATCTGAGGCGTTGGCATGGCACGAGAGACAAGCGGAATTATAGAGATTGGCGTCCGGATCATACGTCTCCTCCCTTCGAGGCAAGGAGATCTCCACCACCTTTCTCATCATCGTCGCGAGGTCGGTTGCGCGGTCTCGCGCGCGGTCGACGTCGCTGAAATAGAGCGCGATCGAGCGAACGTCAGAGTCCGAAACCACTGGCAGAGCGAGGCCGTCTCGGATGACCGGAGTCATGGTCGCAGCCGTCGCTGCCCCGTGCAGTGGACTGACACCGGTGCGGAGGTAACGGAACAACGCATCTTCAGTCCATGGAAGCGGCGATGGATTCGCGTCAGTTAGCGCCGGGGCAATCCAGCCATCCACCACGGTGCCCGCATAGACGTGGTGCATCTCTTCGCCCCCCAGCGCGTTGCGCGGCGTATGACAGCCGCCGCAATCGCTAAGCGCTTCCGACAGATAGGCGCCGCGATTCCATTCCGCGGTCTTTGACGGATTAGCCTGGTAGCGCCGATTCCTGAAGAACAGAAGCTTCCATCCTTCCTGAAAGAGCCGGACACTTAGCGGAAAGGGGAGCGTGCTCGGGGGCACCGTGGCGCTCACGGGCCGACGCGTCATCAGATACGCGTAAAGTGCCTGAATATCTCCGTCAGAGAGTTCCGTATACGCGTAGTAGGGGAACGCAGGAAACAGATGACCGCCGTCCCGGGAGACACCCTCGCGCATTGCACGGGTAAACGCTGCCAGCGACCACCGTCCGATGCCGGTCTTTGGATCGGGCGTCAGGTTCGATCCGTAGATGACCCCGAAAGGTGTGTTGACACCATAGCCGCCGGCGTAGCGAGGCCCCTCGGGTCTGGTGTGGCACGAGACGCAATGGCCTTCTGCGGCAAGAACCTCTCCTTTGGCAACCAGGGTTGCAGGGAAACTGGAGGGATTTGGTCGCTCAATGGGAGCGATCGCGCGCCGCCAGGACAAAAGAGCAACAGCCAGCATTCCGAGCAAAACGGCACCTGCTATCAGAATTGTCATTCGTCGAATCAAGCCTGGCCCTCTGCGAGCTGGATCTTCCCGAGGACAATCCTGGCAAACCGCACGGACTTTCACAATTGGCCATGAGGTGGACCTGCTTTTCGAGAAAACGTGTAGGACGGTAGGAGACGATGGATAGCTACGACCCTAAGACCTTCGTCATAGTCTGCGCATTCTGTCAGAGAAGAGAGCGTCCTTAACACAGGCGCCCAAATCCCTAATCCAATGGTCGTAGCTCAAGACTTTATTTCCGGAGCAGGGCGCGTGCTACTCACTTGCGTATCGGTCTTCCTTCATCAGGAGAATTGCTTTGCCATAAAGCTCATCGTTAGCGTGCGGGCATGGGTTCGTCTGTCTCTCCTCCGGAGCGCAAATGGTCATGCATCCTTAGATCTTTGCCCATGGATATTTAGAGAAAGGGAGTGGGAACGGCATCCTG